>JAICPS010000341.1 GCA_025929715.1 Anaerolineae bacterium
CGGCGGCGGACGTGGAATTACTGAGCTGCAGGAAAAGCTGGGCATCACTACACAGGTAGTAGATGGCTTACGCGTGACCGACGCGCAATCGGTGCGGGTTGCACAAATGGTACTCTCGGGAGACGCAAATAAGAGGATCGTCCGCGCCTTGCTGGCGGTCGGCGTACTGGCGATCGGCCTTAGCGGCGTCGATGGTGGTCTCTTATGTTGTGAAAAGAAAAGGTATCCGGGACAGGAGCTGGGTTATGTGGGCCAGATCGTCCACATAAACAGGGGGATCCTTGATTTAATGATGGACAACGCTTTTACACCTGTTATTTCGCCGATCTCGCTGGGTACAGATGGCATGATTTATAACGTGAATGCCGACGAAGCTGCAGGCGCTATCGCCACGACCATGAGGGCGAAACGCGTGTGGTTCATTTCCAACGTTGCCGGCGTCCTGGATCGCAACCACCAGAGGATTGACACACTTACCTCGTCTGAGGCATCGCAGCTAATGGACGAAAAAACGATTCGCGATGGAATGGCGCCCAAAGTTCGCACGGCGTTGGAGTTAATTGGGGCGGGCGTGCCCGAAGTCTATATCGCCAATTTGGATGGCCTCGTCGATAAGGCAGGCACACGTTTTGTAAGGAGCAGCGGATGAACAAGGCGCAGATCATTGCAGATGAATCGAAATACGTGGCGCAGACATATATGCGACCCGACCTAGTTCTTGTCCGTGGCGAAGGCGTCTATCTCTATGACAGCGAGGGCTTTAGATATCTCGACCTGATGGGTGGAATCGCCGTGACCGCCCTTGGACACAGTGATCCGCAATGGGCCGAGGCCGTGTCCGACCAGGCTTCGCTGCTCACTCACGTCAGCAATCTTTTCTACACGGAGCCACAGATCAGGCTTGCGCGCCAACTGGTAGAGAATTCTTTTGCCGACCGCGTTTTCTACTGCAATTCAGGGAGCGAAGCGAACGAGACTGCGCTCAAGTTTGCACGAAAATATGCGCGGGAGCATAGTCCCGACCGCGTTAGGACAAAGATCGTTGCTTTTACGGGAAGTTTTCACGGGCGTACAATGGGCGCATTGTCCGCTACGGCGCGCTCCAAGTACCGACAGCCATTTGAGCCCTTAGTTCCCGACGTATACTTTGCGGCTTTTAACGATCAGGAGTCGGCAACGGCGCTAATCGATGACGAGACTTGCGCCGTTATCGTCGAACCCTTGCAGGGAGAAGGCGGGGTGAATCCGGCGACTCAAGAATTCCTTGGCCTTCTCCGCTCGCTTTGCGATCGGTATAATGCCCTTCTCATTTTCGACGAAGTGCAGTGTGGTCTGGGCCGGACTGGAACACTGTGGGCCTATGAGGGCTACGGCGTCAGACCCGATATTATGACGCTCGCCAAGCCGCTTGCAGGCGGACTCCCGATTGGCGCTGCTCTCATGCGTGAATCCGTTTCGCAAGTAATGGATCCTGGCGATCACGGTAGTACGTTCGCCGGGGGCCCGCTGGTCTGCCGGGCAGCTGAAGTTGTTTTTGAGCGTATTAATCGGCCCGAGATGCTTACGGCCGTGGGCCAAAAAGGGGAGTACCTGCGTATGGCTATCCGCCAGATCAATTCGCCCCTGGTACGAGAAGTTCGGGGGCGAGGTTTGCTGATAGGCGTCGAGCTCGCATGTGAGGCGCGTCCTCTCCTAAAGGCAGCGCGCGATCGCGGCCTGTTGGTTATCAGCGCCGGGGATAACGTCGTGAGGCTTTGTCCGCCGCTCATTATCAGCTACGACCAGATTGACGAGGCTGTATCCGTTCTTGAAGAGAGCATGAGCGCGCTGGAGGTAGCGATCTGATGTTGCGCGAAAACGACAGGGTTGGGGCCTTGACTGCAACCTCGCCTATTGTGATTAGAATGGCGAAGGCTGAAGATGTCGAGGGCATCGTGGCATTGGTCAACCATCATGCGCGGCTTGGGCAACTATTACCACGATCAATCCAATCGGTCAGTTCGACGATTGAGAACTGGATTGTCGCCGAAGCTGACGGGCAGATTTCGGGTTGCGTATCTCTGTTACGCTACACCTCGGGGCTGGTAGAGGTACGTTCACTTGCGGTCGGCGACAGCCTTCGTGGGCTGGGTATTGGCTCAAAGTTGATGCAAGAACTCCTTGAGACGGCCAGGCGCCGCGATATACCCACGCTATTTGCTCTGACGCGTGTTGTGGGCTTTTTTGAACGATTTGGATTCAGGGTTACTGATAGATCTTTTTTCCCAGAGAAGGTCTGGCACGATTGCCAACAGTGTCCACTACGCCACAACTGTGATGAGACAGCGGTAGCCCTGGATCTAAACCCGTTGTAAATCGTTGCTTTCACACCCGAATGCCAGCAAAGCAGGAGTTATTCAGGAGCAGAATTGTGACTAAACAGAAAGTTAATAAAGTCGTACTTGCCTACTCCGGAGGATTAGATACATCTGTGATCGTCCCCTGGTTGCGAGAAAACTATGGAGCAGACGTAATCTGCTTCTGTGCAGATATTGGGCAGGGCGCATCTGAGTTGGAAGGACTCAAAGAAAAGGCCATGGCCAGTGGCGCCAGCAACGTATATGTGGAGGACCTGCGTCATGAGTTTGCAAAAGAATTCTTGTTCCCCATGCTGCAGGCTGGCGCAGTCTACGAGCGACGCTACCTTCTCGGAACGAGTGTGGCGCGGCCGCTAATTGCAAAATGGCAGGTTGCCGTTGCCGAGGCTGAAGGTGCTGAGGCTGTGGCTCACGGCTGCACCGGCAAAGGCAATGACCAGGTGCGCTTTGAGCTGACTTACAAGGCGCTTAATCCAACCTTGAAAGTTATTGCGCCGTGGAGGGAATGGGAAATCCGTTCGCGCGAGGATGCCCTAGCCTATGCCGAGAAGCACAGCGTTCCTGTAACTCACAGCAGAAAATCCATCTATAGCCGCGATCGCAATTTGTGGCATCTTTCGCATGAAGGTGGCATTCTCGAGGATCCTGCCACTGAACCAGAAGCGAGCATGTTTCAGTGGACAGTGGCGCCGCAAGACGCGCCCGACGAACCGGTCGTCGTACGCGTTGACTTCAAGAAAGGCGTTCCGGTTGCAGTAGACGAGGTTCCGCTCCCCCCGGCGCGCATTATTGAGCTTCTGAACGAACTCGGTGCGGCGCACGGTATCGGGCGCATTGATCTGGTCGAAAACCGGCTGGTAGGTATGAAATCACGCGGGGTCTATGAGACGCCGGGCGGTACAATTCTTTACCACGCGCACCGTGAACTTGAGTCCCTGTGTCTTGATCGCGACACGCTGCACTACAAGGAACAAGTCGCGCTGAGATATGCGGAGTTGGTCTACTTCGGGAAGTGGTACCACACGCTACGTGAAGCCCTTCAAGCCTTTATTACACAGACGCAAGCGACGGTTTCGGGGTGGGTGAAGTTGAAGTTGTACAAGGGCAGCGTCATCGTCGTGGGACGCGACAGCCGTGAGAGTTTGTATCGTGAGGACTTTGCTACCTTTGGCAAAGATGATGTTTACGATCAGGGCGACGCCGCCGGGTTCATCAATCTCTTTGGTCTACAAATGAAGGTAAAAGCGATGATGGAAGCCAGTGACGGTGGACGCACCCGCTACGCGGCGCCCGACTATTCCATCTTCAAACGGGATTAGGGCTCATGCAAACAATCAACGGTGGCGGCGTTGTCAGCCCTCGCGGCTACGTGGCTGGCGCCGCGGCCTGTGGCTTGAAGAAAGAACGCCAGCTCGACCTGGCGCTCATTTATTCGGAACGGGATTGCTCGGCGGCCGCTTTGTTTACTCAAAACCAGGTCGTTGCAGCTCCTGTCATTCTGGATCGCGACACCATTGGCGTGAACCACTCCGCGATACGGGGCGTCGTGGCCAATGCCGGAAATGCGAATGCCTGTACCGGGGCGCCTGGGCTATGGGCCGCACGCCAGATGCAGAAAAATGCGGCTTTTGCGCTTGGATGTCGCGAGGATCAGCTCTTTGTACTTTCCACCGGCGTGATTGGTGTGCAATTGCCAATGTCGATGGTGAACGTGGGCATCGACGCCGCTGCGAAACGCCTGTCGGCGGACCACGGCGCTGTTGCGGCAGAGGCAATCTTGACCACGGATACATTTGCAAAGCAGATAGCAGTGCGCTTACCGTTCGAAGATGGCGAGATCATAATCGGCGGGATGGCCAAGGGCGCGGGAATGATCCATCCAAATATGGCCACGATGCTGGCCGTGATCACAACGGATGCGGCGGTCGCTTCCGAAGATCTTCAACAATTGCTGAAAGTGGCCGCCGAGTGGAGTTTTAATCGTATCAGCATCGACGGCGACACCAGCACAAATGACACCGTTATCTTGTTGGCCAACGGGGCCAGCGGCCTAGAAATTATCGATCAACAGAAGAGGATAACGTTTTTGAGCGGACTGCAATACGTTTGTGAGCGGCTAGCTCATATGATCGTGCGCGATGGTGAAGGCGCTACAAAGTTTGTTTCTATTCACGTAAAAGGCGCTGCCAGCGAAGCCGACGCGCACGCAGTCGCCAACACAATCGCCACGTCGCCGTTGGTGAAAACGGCGCTGGCAGGCAACGATCCAAACTGGGGCCGCATCCTGGCCGCTGCAGGACGCGCCGGTGTTCTGTTCGAACAGAGCAACCTGGCGCTATCTATCGCTAATCCGAATAGGGATCCACTGCAGTTGATAACGAATGGGACGCCAACCGACTATCAAGAGGATGACGCGGCGGCGATTTTTGGCCAGAAAGAAATCGACATCGAATTGAACCTGCGTTGTGGGGAAGCGCAGGCTACAGTGTGGACATGTGACCTTACACACGGTTATGTCGCTATCAACGCGGACTACCGGACTTAATTTTCAGGTGTGATGGGCACAGGACAGGAGGCGGAGCATGGCTAAACTTTGGGGTGGACGATTTAGCGAGCAGACCGACGAGCTTGTCCACAAGTTCAACGCTAGTATTTCGATAGACGCGCGCCTCTACCGCGAAGACATCGAAGGCAGTATTGCGTGGGCCACTGCGCTTGGCGCCGCCGGTGTCATTTCGCAAGACGAAAAGGATATTCTCTGTAACGGGTTGGAGCGGGTCCGGCGAGAATTTGACGATGGCTCGTTTATCTTTTCGGCGGCTGACGAAGACATCCATACGGCCGTCGAGCGCCGTCTGACGGAGTTGGTCGGCGAGGTAGCCGGCAGGCTGCATACAGGCCGTTCGCGAAATGATCAGGTGGCGACCGATTTCAGGCTTTGGATCATGCGCGCTGTGGATCAACTACTCGAGCGCGTGCGATCCTTGCAATCA
>JAICPS010000365.1 GCA_025929715.1 Anaerolineae bacterium
AACGGGAAAGTGAGCTTTGCCCTATTCCTGGCGGCACCGTTCCACATTAGACAGATGCTCTGCGTAGGTCTCACTGAAAATATGGCCCCCAACATTGGGCCCCTGCCCATTGCAGTCGGCGACAAAGAATAGTTCGTTGCTCTGCGCAGGGTACGCCACTGCTTCCAGCGACGACAGGCTGGGGTTGGCTATCGGCCCTGGTGGTAAGCCTGTGTTCACGTAGGTGTTATAAGGCGACGAAATCTGAAGATCGGCCTGCGTAAGCCCTGACTTCCACCAAGTGCCCGTTGACTCGTCAAAGCCTACCGCATATTGTACTGTGGGATCGGCCTGCAGCGGCATCGACTGGGCCAGCCGGTTGTAGAACACAGCCGCCACGCGCGGCCGTTCTGAGGCCAGCGGCGCCTCACGTTCTACGATGGAGGCCAGCGTCACCCCTTCGCGCAGGCTGAGACCATTCTCGGCCATCGCAGCGCGCACCTCTGGCGTCACCCGCCGCTCGAAATTTTTCAGCATCAAATCCACCAGGTACGCCGTGTCGGCGTCCAACGGCACGCGATAAGTGTCTGGAAACATAAAGCCTTCGAGGGAGGCGCCATCGGGCAGCGCCTCTAGGGCCCTGTACGGTCGCAGGTCGAAAGGCGCGCGGCGCTGCACGATATTCAGAAAGGCGTCTGCTTCAATCTTTGCCGGGGTTACCGTGGAGAGATAGGCGGCCATCTCCTCCACGCGCCAGCCCTCCAGGAAACGCAGCGCGATTTCCTGCCCGAAGGACTGCGTCAGCCCCAAGGCGAGGTCTGGGATGCTCCAGCGCGGATCGACCCGGTAGGTACCGGCTTCCAACTGTGAATCAAGGCCATGGTAGCGCAAGTAAGTGAGAAAGAGAGTTGTATCTCCGAGTAAGCCGGCCTGCGCGAGCTCGGCGGCAATATCGCCGGCTGTCTGGCCCGGCTCGACCACAAATTCGGCGGGCTCGACGCCCGCTGCAATCGACTCTGAAAGCTGCCCGGAGCGCGCGGCGAGGTACGTTTGCAGGTAGACTCGTTCGGCCGGGTTAAGATCGGCGGCCCCTGCCGTCGCCCACGGCGCGTCAATCTGCGCTGCACCCAGCCAGCGCACGTACATGATGATTGAGGCAGTCAGGCAGGCCGTCACGGCTAAAAATAGTAGCACGAGGCGCAGCGCCCACAGTGCCCAGCCGGGCTTTTCGTCGTCATAGGGGTTCTTTCGCAGGGCTTCCTTCACGTCTTGGTTATAACCTCGCCTGCGCATCCAGGTAATCCTGCAAGATGAACGCCGCCGACACGGCGTCGATCCATTCTTTTTGGTCGCGCGCCCTGACGCCACGTTCGCGCATACTGGCGCTGGCCTGTTTGCTGGTAAAACTTTCGTCCCACAGCGCGTAATCGAGTTGTAGGTGTGCGGCCAACGCCGCGCTGTAGTCGCGAACCCACAACGCCAGCGGCCCTTCGGCGCCGTCTAGCTCTATTGGTAGCCCGACCACCAGAAATCCAACATTCTCCTGGTCGACAATGTCCGCAATTTGAGCAAAATCAGCCGCCCGCGAACTGCGTTCAAAAACTGTGTGCGAGCGGGCGATGAGGTGTGTTTCGTCACTGACGGCAACGCCTATGCGTTTTTCGCCGAGATCCAGGGCCAGTATCCGCCGGCCCTTGGACGCTTCTGGGGCTGTTTCTGCTGCGGTGTCATCCATTGTCCATTTGTATCACGCGCAGCTTCAACCTTGTCCTACGCCTCTCCTACGCTTCACAGGCAGATCCTTCGTTTCACTCAGGATGACGGCCCGAGGACGGGCTGGGTGCAATGTCATTCTGAGCGGGTCCCATCCTGCATGGGGCGTCTTCGGAGCGCAGAATCTGTTTCACTGGCCCGTTACCACTTCGGTCTGGATGCGCGCCGGGAGGTAGGGCAGCCGGTCAAACCAGTTGGGCCAGACGCGAATGCTTGGGTAGTCGCGCAAGGGCAGCCGCTCGTACAGATACGTGGCGGCGACGCCCATAGGCTGGCCAGCCACGGCCGGCAACACGTCGCCGGTTTCTAAAGACGCCGCCATGATGGCCTCGCCAACCGCCGTAAACGTCACGCGCCCCTGTCCGTCGACGTCCACGACATCATCGCTATAGGATCGCAGGCTCTGGGGCACTAACTCGTAACCCGGCCGCACTGCTGCAGCCAGCTCCTCATACACCAGGTCATTGGCCTGAGAAGCGTCTACTGCAGTGCCCTGAATCTGGGCGCGAATTTCCAGCGCCAGCCGGTCGGTGCGTTCTCCGGGAAAATGAGAGTAGGTTTCAGATAAAATCTGGTCCACAATCAAGGAATCGAGGGCCATAAATTCGTCCTCGGTCAGCAGCTCCTGCATCTCTGCCCCTGCCAGCGTCTGGAGGTGCTGCAAAACCTGGGCTCGCAGTCGCTCTTGATCGTCGTCCGCCACTGCCGGTACGGCGCGGACGGCGCCACCGTCCATCGCTTCCAGATTGCGCACCTCAAGTTGGAACGAAAGCGGTCCCTCGATGCGGTTTACCATGCTTCGGGCGACGTTACCTTCGGGGCCGGGCTCAATTGCCACCACGTCGGCCTCCACCGTACCGCCCTCGGCGCCCGGCGCCTCTACCGGCGCCACCGTCTGGAACACAATACGCGCGCCGGCCGACGTACTCACGCGAGTTCCCGCCGGAATTGCCACAGGCTGGTCCAGGAGGTTCACAAAGACGACCGTGCCGCGCGCGGCCGCATCGGGAACCTCAATCGATCCCGTCGTGGCGACTTCTGCCTGCCACGATTCCGTGACCACCAGCCGCCGCGCCGGCACAGAAGCGCCACTGAAATTTATCGCGTCCAACTGCGGGTCGGCCACGATCTGCCTGCTGACCTGTATAGCTTCTGTCAGTGGATATAAGAGGATCGTTGCGCCGGGTACGGCATAGGCGACGCCCACGTAAACCAGACCGAGCGTCAAAAAGAAAAGAACAATACCTGCGTAGCGTCTTAACCAGTGAATGCGCGTTGACGGCGGCGTCATGCGGCGGTACATCTCGCGACGATCCGCATCATCCGGCAGCGATTTCAGCCCATTCCCGACGCCGAGGCGCACGGTCGCCCCCGGCCGTGTTGGCTGGCGCCAGCCACGCCGCACGCGCCACCAGCCGCGCCCGCCTTTGTGCGCGCGCTGGACAGTACTAAAGGTCGGAAAGCCCAATGCTTTTGCCTGACCGGCAACCCGGCTGTGAACTGTAACCACACCCACCTCAAGGCGCAGCCGTTCCACACAGCGCCGTAAACGGACGAGGTCCAACCACTCGCCCAGAAGCATGGGCTCCTCGGGAAAGACCAGCAGCACACGTCGCTCGTCGCGCACCCACTCCAGCCGGTCGCAGATTGAAACGACATCGTCTTCATTATCGAGGTAAATGATTTGCATAAATGAAAAAAGGTTTATGCGCCTAAAGTCCCTTGTGCCGCAAAATACTGCGTCCAGTCATCTCTTCTGGCTGTTCTACTCCCAGCAATTCCAGCACTGTGGGCGCTACGTCCGCCAGGATCGCCTGCGGTCGCGGAGCGTAATACTCTTCGCTAACAAAGATTAAAGCCACCGGACTGGTCGTATGGTAAGTGTGCGGACCGCCGCTCTCTTCGTCGATCATGCGCTCGGCGTTGCCGTGATCGGCGGTAACCAGCGCTATGCCGCCTTTGTCCAAAATCGCCTGCACCAATTTGCCGGCGCATGCGTCAACTGCTTCGCAGGCCTGGATCGCCGCCGCCAGGTCGCCCGTGTGGCCCACCATGTCGGGGTTGGCATAGTTCACCAGCACAAATGCGTCGTCGTGCGTTTCAAGTCGCCGGACGACCGCTTCGGTCAGCGGCTCGGCGCTCATTTCCGGCTGCATGTCGTATGTGGCAACATTGGGCGACGGTTCCAGGTGACGCTCCTCACCTTCAAACGCTTTCTCGATCCCCCCGTTGAAGAAGTATGTTACGTGCGCATACTTTTCGGTCTCCGCCGCGTGGAACTGGGACAGACCGTGGGCGCTCAATACTTTTGCCAGCGGATTGACTATCTCTAAGTCGGGAAATACCACTGACACCGGCAGCCCGCCTTCGTAAGAGGTCATAGTAACCACGAAAAGATCCTCGATCAGCTCTCGCTGAAAGCCGTCGAACGCTTCGTCGACGAAGGCCCTGACGAGCTGCCGCATGCGGTCCGCCCGAAAGTTATAAAAGAACAGGGTGTCCCCGGGCAGCACGCGGACGTCGCGATCGCTCTCGACGACTGTGGGGACGATAAACTCATCCGTGACTCCTTCGTCGTATGACTGCTTGATCGCGATCTCCGCCGACCGCGCTGGATTGCCTTCGCGGTCGACAATCGCGCGGTACGCTTTTTCGGTACGATCCCAGCGCCGGTCACGATCCATCGCATAATAGCGCCCGCTCACGGTGGCAATGGTCGCAGGGAATTCTTCGGCGAGTTCCTGCAACGGTTGCAGATATTCGAGGCCACTGGTGGGAGGCGTATCGCGCCCATCGGTAATAATGTGCAGAATTGGTTTGAGACCATGTCGGTGGGCCGTTCTAATGGTGGCAATCAGATGCCGGCTGTGGCTGTGCACGCCGCCCGGGCCGAGGAGCCCGACAATATGCAGATTGCCGTCGTTTTCCTGAGCATGGACCATCCCCTGCACCAAAGTGGAATTTTCAACATACGAGCCTTCGCTGATGCTCTTGTTGATCCGCGTAAGATCCTGGTACACGATGCGCCCGGCGCCCAGATTGAGATGTCCCACTTCGGAGTTGCCCATCTGGTCCGCGGGTAGGCCCACGGCCTCGCCGGACGCCTGCAGAACGCTCCGCTCATACTGTCGCAGCCAGCGATCGTAGTTGGGCGTATCTGCCTGTACGGTGGCATTGCCGTGCTCCATGTCGCGCATCCCCCAACCGTCTAAGATTATTAGGGCAACAGGTTGACGGCCCTTCATCGCATCGCTCCTTTTTTCTCGATTTCCCGCCAACGCGATTCTACCAAC
>JAICPS010000515.1 GCA_025929715.1 Anaerolineae bacterium
GGTGATGATTTCACTGACCACGTGTTTATCAACGACGGCGCCGGGGCGTTTGTGGAGGCCACCGAAACGCTATGGCCAGCGGATGAGAACCCACCTTATGATGACAACATGGTGGCGTTCTTAGATTTTGACTCGGACGGCGATGCCGACTTTCTAATTGGCTCGCTGAATGGCCCAGACCGCGTGCTGCTCAATGACGGGTCAGGCCATGTGACGATGGAAAGCGAGTTTTTTGTTGGCGTGGGCACACCCAATACGCTGGGCATTGCAGTCGCCGACCTCAATCGCGACGGGAAGTTGGACGTGGTGCAGGGGCAAGGCGAAAGCCCGCTTGTCCTTAAGGAGCACGTATACTTTGGCCAGGATATCTTACCTGACATGGCGCCGCCAGCCATCACGCTCGTCCAAGACGTTACAGGCGCCGAAACAGGCCAGCCGATTCTGGTGCGCGCCCGCATTCACGATAACAAGAGTCCAACCATGCCCCACGACTGGCAGTCTGTATCCTTGCGTTGGACTGTCGATGGACAAACGACAGAGACGCCGATGCAATGGTACGGGGAATATCTCTGGCGGACTGTAATCGATAGCGCACCCGACGAGTTCAGCTATGAGGTGTGCGCCACGGATATTGCCGGCAACGAGACCTGCGCACCGCAGCCATCGTAAAGCGTTTAGCGTCAAAGGTGGGACGATGGGAATGAGGCGGCGGGATGCGTGAGATACGGGCGCCCGCACAGGTGGTCTGATGCCGACTAATCTCGACGTGCAGCTACTGGGTGAGTTCCATCTACTCTACGATGGCAGGCCTCTGACGGCATTTTTCCAGGGGCGAATACAGGCGCTGTTGGCCTACCTCTTGCTGCACCGTGACGTTCCGCAATCGCGGCAGCGGCTGGCGTTTCTGTTTTGGCCCGACTCGGTGGAGCCGCAGGCGCGCAATAACCTACGCCAGCTTTTACATTATCTGCGGCGTGAATTGCCTTCGGCCGACCGGTTCGTGCTTACAGATAGCAGGACAGTGCAATGGCGACCGGAAGCGCCCTATGCCCTGGACGTTGCCACCTTTGAAAGGGCTCTCGCCGACGCGGCTGCCTGGGCCGGTGCGGAACAGGAGGAGGCCGAGCGCGCGGCGCTGGAGCGGGCAGCGCAGGTATATGGGGGTGAGCTATTGCCGGGCCGTTATGAAGATTGGATTCTGGCGGAGCGAGAACGTCTGGCTCTTGCCTGCCTGAATGCGCTACAGCGCCTGATGGTACTGGCCGAAGCGGAAGGCGATCTGGCGGCGGCTATCGCCCATGGCGAACGGCTCCTGGCACAAGATCCCTTGCATGAAACGTCCTATTGTGAGCTGATGCGGCTGCATGCGCTAAACGGAGACCGCGTCAGCGCGCTGCGCGTCTATCATCGATGTATCGCCGTCTTGCAGCGCGAGCTAGGTGTGGGGCCCGGCGCGGCAGTGCAGGTGGTCTATCGTGGGCTACTGAATTAACGGGGCGGTGGGCCAAAGAACGATTTTATAACGCTTCATTTTTTATACTTCCAAAACGCTAAGGCAGGGCAGCGCCGTTCCAGCATGCCAATCCAGTAATCGATAGCCCTTTCGAGCAAGCTTTCTGTTGGTCCGTTCGTGCCGGAGTGTGTTGAGACCAGGAGGTTAAAATGCGCAAGATACGACTATTTTCGGTATTTGTTTTCGTAATGTTAGCAACCGTGGTTGGCGTTCGAGGCACGGCAATTGCGGGGAACGCCACGCAGTATCACGTGAGCGTGAGTGATGCAACAATTCCATGGGGCTTTCCCGTGGGAGAGTTCTGCCAGGAGTTTCCGCAGCCATTAGATATAGGACCCGATGACTTTGCAAGCGACCGGGTGAAGCACGCGACGGAGGTTGTAAAGTCGAACGGGACTAAACAAGTTGTCGTAACGGACCTGGTGAAAGGTACTGCTTCGGACGAGTTCGGCGGCACCTACACGTTTGTTTACCAGAATGATGCCACGTTTGTTTTCGACGGCTCAACGATATCGGTCAGCATGAAGGATACGTTCCAGCTCAAGGGCCCTACCAGTTATGTAGTGGGCTTTAACTGGAGATGGGAGTTTCCGGCTGATAGCCTTGAAGTAGTGCCCATCGTGGAAAACGGGGAAACCGTGGATATCCAGATAACGCCAAATCTTCCACCGACAGAGGATGGCATCAACGAGGCGCCCTTTATCGTTCCAGGCTCCTGGCAGCAACTAAGCACGCGCGGCGATCCGTGGAATTGCGATCCGCTGTAGGCTGTTTCAACACGGGTTCTTTTTGCAGGCGCGTTGAGAAATGGAACCGCTATCAAACCGGACCATAAGTCTCGCCGGCATTGCCTGCCTGCTGTTCATTGGCGCGCTGCTCACTGCCGGGCGCGTGCGCGCCAGCAGCGCGCCCCGTGATAGCCAGCTAGATCAGGAACTGCTGACGGTCCTGCAGCAAGCCGGCTTCACGGGGCGCGTTGAGTCCACGCTGGTCGCTAGGCTGGGTAGACGTCCGGATCCGCGCCTGGCGGATATCGGACGCTTGCTGTGGTTCGATACGATCACGGGGCTCAACGACGATAACACGTGCGCCGGTTGCCACTCGCCCACCGCTGGATTCGGCGACACACAGTCGATTGCCATCGGCATCGAAAATAATGGCATTGTGGGACCGAACCGCCTTGGCCCGCGCAACATGCGGCGCTCTCCAATGGTTATTAATTCCGCCTTCTTTCCCAACCTGATGTGGAACTCGCGATTCCGCGCCCTTTCCGGAGATCCGTTTGATAATGGCGCAGGTTGGTCATTTCCCCCGCCCGAAGGGCTGTCGCTCTCGTACCAGCCGCACCTCCTGACGGCGCAGGCCTTTATCCCGCCCACGGAGCGCACGGAAGTAACGGGATTTCACTTTGTGGGCGACAACGACGACATTCGCGACGAGGTGCTGAACCGTCTAAACAGCATCCCTGAATATCGCAGGTTGTTCGGCAACGTTTTCCCCGAAGTCAGCGGCGGCGCGCCAATCACGTTTGACATGTTCGGACTGGCGATCGCCGAGTTTGAATTCACCCTGACTTTCGCCAACGCGCCGCTCGATCGCTTCGCGCGCGGGCAGCGGCAGGCAATGTCGCGGGACGAGAAGCTAGGCGCGTTGTTGTTCTTTGGCGAGGCGCGTTGCTTCGCCTGCCACAGCGTCGGCGGCGTGTCGAACGAGATGTTCAGCGATTTTCAGGAGCACGTCAGCGGCGTGCCGCAAATTGCGCCGCTGGTGACTAACAACGACTTTGACGGGCCGGGCGCCAACGAAGATTTCGGGCTAGAGCAGGTTAGCGGCGACCCGGGGGACCGCTACAAGTTCCGCACCTCGCCGCTGCGCAATGTGGCGGTGCAGCCAACGTTCATGCACAATGGCGCCTTTACCAGCCTGGTAGATGCCATCCGGCACCACCTGGACGTTAGCGCATCCGTCGATGCTTACACGCCTGAAGCGCAAA
>JAICPS010000771.1 GCA_025929715.1 Anaerolineae bacterium
AAAGCCATTTCGTTCTACTTTTATTTTGGGTTTACCAAGCCGCCAACGCCGTGCGCGTGGGAGGTCGGGTTGCCCTAAGTAGATCGAACGGCAACACCATCCGAAACCAGCAAGACGCGGCGTTAGCGCCGCGTCTTTTTTGTTTCAGAATGCTGCACGGCGCGCATTTTTCTTTTAATCAGGAGGTACGTCTATGTCCATGAATGGCTACGCCCGCGACCGTAACTGGCCCGTCTGCCGCGGCGTGCGAGGGGCGACAACCTGCGCCGAAGATAGCGAGGAAGCTATTCTCGCCGCGACGCGCGAGCTGCTTTACACGATGATCCAGGCGAACGGCATCGTTCCCGATGACGTCGCCAGCGCGCATTTTACGACCAGCGTAGACCTGCGCGCCACGTATCCTGCCCTGGCAGCCCGCCAGCTAGGATGGTACGACGTCGCGCTCCTTTGTGGGCATGAAATGGATGTACCCGGCAGCCTGGGTGGCTGCATCCGCATCTTGATCCATTGGAATACCACAAAACAAGCTGGCGAAATAAGGCACGTCTATTTACACGAAGCACAGGGGCTACGGCCGGATCGCGATTCGCTGCCCCCCGTACCCCCTGAGGAAATCGAACGCGCGCAGCGTCTGGCGCAACAACCGGCGCGCCACGTTGAGGAAGCGCAATGAGATGAGTACTTTCGGCGAAAACGGGCACGCAGTCAATAATGGACAGCAGGCGAATAACGGACAGAATGGCGTCAACGGTCATCACATCATTCGCGCTGGCCACAATTCAAACGACGCCACAAAGCGAGGAAAAGTCGAAATGGTAGTCATTATTATGCGATCGCAGGCCAGCATGCGCGACACATCGTCGGTCATCGAACGTGTCGAGAACCTGGGCTTCAAGGTTCACCTTTCAGAAGGAAACGAGCGCACCATCATCGGTCTAATCGGCGATAGCCGTATCCTGGATAAAGAAGCCATCGAACGTATGGCAGGCGTGGAGCGCGTGGTTCCGGTCCTCAAACCGTTCAAACTAGCGGGACGCGATTTTAAGCCCCGGAACACGCAATTTCCTATTGGCAACCACATGGTCGGCGGTGAGGGGCTGCTGATCATCGCCGGCCCGTGCTCTGTGGAGAGCCGCAGCCAGATCATCGAAACGGCGCATGCCGTGAAAGAGGCGGGCGCGCACGCGCTGCGCGGCGGCGCTTACAAGCCGCGCACTTCACCCTATTCCTTCCAAGGCCTGGGCGAAGAAGGTCTGAAATATTTGGCCGAGGCGAGAGAAGAAACAGGATTGCCCATTGTGACCGAGGTCATGGAGCCCGACCTGGTGCCGCTGGTGACGCAGTACGCCGACGTCCTGCAAATTGGCGCTCGCAACATGCAGAACTATGCCCTGCTGCACGCGGCGGGTGAATCGCAGCACCCAGTCTTGCTCAAACGCGGCATGAGCAGCCTCATGGAAGAATGGCTGATGTGCGCCGAATACATTCTGAGCCATGGCAACACGCGTGTTATGCTTTGCGAG
>JAICPS010000345.1 GCA_025929715.1 Anaerolineae bacterium
ACCACCTGATCGCGGGTGGAGCAGTGGATGAACCCTTCACGCTGTAGAGATGCAGTTTCGTAGCCATCGGCTTGCATGGTGCGGGCCCAGGCTTTATATGTCGTAATGTGAAAGATAAGATTCATCAATATCTCCTCGTCACTTTCCCAGAAACTCTAGCGCAGCCAGTTTCCGGGATAGTGATTACTACTAAACGGCCCTAACCGCACATACGTCTCGCCGCTCCCATTCACAGCCAGCCGCTCATTCGTCTGCGGCGAGTAGAGTCCCACCTGAACGAAGTAATTTTCGGGAACCGGCGTCTCGGGAACTTCCAGGATAACGCGCTGTCGGATGAGATCGCCCTCTTCGAGCCCGAGCAGCGCAGCTCCCCAGCCATCATATTGCGCCAGGATTTCGGTGGGATCATCTCCCGAAAGATGCACAAACGCCGCCAGCGGCGGCGCGGTCGCCGGAGCTGGGCGGGGCAATTCGGCGCTGCCCACGCGCCAGGTGAGCGTCAATTCCAATGGGGCGCCTGCGTGGATCGCGCTCGGCGCATTGGCGCCGTCATGTAACTCATAACCAACCAGGGTAAAGGCGCCGCTAAAATCGACACCTACTCGATTGTCAGGCGCCAGCACGCGACCCGCGGCTGCTGCCGGCGTGATCGTCGTCGCCGGGCGTGACGACCACTTCACCACGAGGCGCCGCCCTGGCTGCACGCCCAGCTCCTGCGGCGCGAGATCGGCAACCGACCGGCCGGTGACCACTGTGCGATCCACCGGCGTGTCCCCGGTATATTCCACCCGATACAGGTTAATAGAATAACCCGCGCGAGCCTGCGGCTCTTTGTCGCGAAAGTACGCATAAACGTCTACGTTCTGATGCATCAGGCCCAGGCGCAGGCTGCTGACACTGAGGGCATACCAGCCAGGCGGCGGCGTGTAAGGATTGTAGGCGTCTACCTCCGGACCTGTGGTAAAGCGCAGAAAAGCAGGCAGAGGGCGGTAAGTAAGGCCGTATGCCTCGGGCAGCGCTGTGCCAAAGTAGGCCAGGTACGGCTCGTCGAGCCCCCTATCTTGCAGCAGCCTGCGCAGGAAAATTAAGTCCTGGCCCCAGTCCAGGTTCGAATCGACCAGCACGCGGCTGCCTCCATCAGGACCTCCGGCAAGCTGGTTGAAGTATGCCTCCTGGTGCGGCAAGAGCTGCAGTACGTCGATCGTCTGCCACAGGAGGAATGCGATCAAAGCGAATCGCATCAGGCGTCCACGCCGCCATAGTGCGGTGGCGGCGCAGGCTGCCAGCATGATCATAAAGGGAACCAGCGGAAGGATATGCCGGTAGCCGATGGTGATGCGCCCGGTCATAGAGAGGACCAGAAAGAGCGCTGGCGGAAGCCACAGCGGCGCTGTGCGGCGCCAGCCCTCCTGGCGCAATACGATGAGAACACCGCCCAACGCCAGCAGTAGCATGGGCAGCGGCGTTTTTACCGCCAGGGCTACGGGAAAATAATACCACCAGCCTCGCGGCGAGGTTTGGCCCAACAGGTAGGCGGTCTTCGGCTGGTTCTGGATGACCATGAAAGTGTCCCAGGCGCTGTAGGGATAAAACGGCGCGGCGATGGGCATCGAAAGGCTGGTTCCAGGTATGCGCGCGCCGCCCACGTCAAAACCGTAGGCCGCCCACAGCGCGGCGTATCCCACAATACCGATGCCCCCCAACGCGATTAGCCGCTTTATCCAGGAAATCTTATCGCCGGGGTAAATGAGCAGGAGGGCCAGAAAAGTGGGCCAGATCATCAGGCCGGTGAACTTGCTGGCGGTCGCCAACCCGGCGGCGACGCCTGCGAGGAGCAGGTTGAGTGCTGTAGGCCGCTGTAGCCAGCTCCACAGGCGCCACACCGCCAGAAAAAAGAAGAAGGTCAGCCCAAGGTCCGTGGTCACCAGCCGCGAATTGGCCAGCAAATTGGGGTCAAAAGTAGCCAGGATCAGCGCCGCCCAACCGCCTACCGGACCCACCAGCCACCGCGCCCACCAAATGAGCGTGGCTGCCAGCATCGTACCCAGAAGAATGGTCGGTACGCGCGCCGCAACGAGCATCGACTGCGCGTTATCGTTGGCCTGCCACATAAAAACGTCGGAGAAGATGAAGTAATCGCTAGCCACCCACGAGGAATGCTCCAGCGGCAGGTTGACGTCAGACCGTGCCAGCAGGGGCAATGCGCTGAGCGCGTTGATCAGCGGCGGGTGGCTTCTACTCATGCGGAAGTCGCCGGTCTTCAGATAGGCATAACCGGCTGCAAGATGATACTGTTCGTCAAAAGCGGCTGATTTTTGGGGAGAGCTAAACAGCGCCTGGAGCGCGAAGAGTGCCAGCAGCCCGCCTAAGAACACCCATTCCCAACCACGTAGTTTTTGCAAAGCAAGCTTCGATGCGCCCGCCAAATGCTTCGCCTACCTCAGGAAAAGTTCTGCCACGTTCGCGCCTGCAAAAGCAGCCGATCGCCCTCCGGCTGCCGTTGAATTTGCTCGATCAACGCGTCTGCAGCAAGGATCACAGCGCGCGCCTGGTCAGCGCGCATGATCTTCACCTCCTGGTGTAGCATCTGCCGGTTGCGCGGGTTGTCCGTGCCTTCTAGCTGGCGAATCGCTTGCATCAGCGCCGGTGCGCCGTCAAAACGCTCCACCAACGCCTCCTTTAACGCCTGATAAGATTCGTTGACCGCGCCCGTTGCATCGACGCTGCTTTGTTCAACCTTCTCCGTCGTATGTGCGCCGGACAAAACGGCGGCGACAATGGCAGTGGTGACAGCATCCATCCTCACTTTCTCCGCTTGAAGTTGATGAATTCATAGCGCAAACCGGCCCTACATGGCCTGCCGGCTCTGTATTTCGCGGAGTCATTGTACCACGGCCTCCGGTTCACGGCGCAACTCCCGCGGTCGCGGGTGCTGCGCTGGGCGTGCAGTTTAATCGATCTCTCAATTAACCCTATTGCTTATTCCGCACCTTGGCCCAAGTATCGCGCAGCGACACGGTGCGGTTAAAAACCAGGCGCTCCGGCGTCGAATCTTTGCTGTCCACCACGAAATAGCCCTGGCGCATAAACTGGTAGGGGTTGCCCACCTCGGCCTCGGCAAGGCCCGGCTCCAACATTGCCCCGTTCAGCACGACCAGTGATTCAGGATTTAGAATTTCGCGAAGGTCGTCGCTCGCTCCAGGATCTTCGACGACGAACAGCGTATCGTAAAGGCGCACCTCTGCCTCGTGGGCGTGCGCCGCCGAGACCCAGTGCAACGTGCCCTTAACCCGCCGCCCGTCCGGCGTAGAACCCCCCCGCGATTCTGGATCTAGCCGGCAGTGCAGCTCGACCAAGTTACCGTCCTCGTCTTTGACCACCTCGTCGCAGGTGATGTAATAGGCGCCGTAAAGTCGCACTTCCTGTCCGGGAGAGAGCCGGTAATAGTTGCGCAGCGGGTCTTCCATGAAATCCTCGCGTTCGATGTACAGTTCACGCGTGAAGGGCAGCGCTCGCGTGCCCATACTTTCATCACCGGGATGGTTGGGCAATTCAAACCACTCCACCTTATCTTCAGGATAATTGTCGATGACCACTTTGAGCGGATCCAGCACGGCAAACGCGCGCGGCGCGTGCTCGTTGAGATCGTCACGAATGGCATGCTCCAGCATGGCCACGTCCACCATGCTGTTGGCCTTGGAAACGCCGATCATCTCGCTGAACTGACGGATAGCGCGCGGCGTATAGCCGCGGCGGCGATAGGCTGCCAGCGTCGGCATGCGCGGGTCGTCCCAACCATCCACGATGCCGTCTTCAACCAGCTTGCGCAGGACGCGCTTACTCATGAGCGTGTAAGAAAGCTTCAGTCGCGCGAACTCGATCTGCTGCGGGTGATAAATGCCCAGTTGCTCCACGAACCAGTCATACAGTGGCCGATGGTCCTCAAACTCCAGGGTGCAGAGCGAATGGGTAATGCCTTCGATGGAATCTGACTGCCCGTGCGCCCAGTCATACATGGGGTAAATGCACCAGCGGTCGCCGGTGCGCGGGTGTTCTTCGTGCAGAATGCGGTACATGACCGGATCACGGAGGTTGATGTTAGAAGAGGACATATCGATCTTGGCGCGCAGCACTCGCGAGCCGTCAGGAAATTCGCCGTCACGCATGCGTTCGAAAAGATCCAGATTCTCCGCGACCGGGCGGTCGCGGTAAGGACTGTTTCTGCCGGGTTCGGTCAGCGTGCCGCGATATTCGCGAATCTCTTCGGCGCTCAGATCGTCCACGTAGGCCTTACCCTCTTTGATCAGCTGCACCGCCCACTCGTACAACTGCTCGAAATAATCCGAGGCATAGAAGAGCCGATCTTCCCAATCGGCGCCCAGCCAGCGCACATCCTCGATGATGGCGTCGATATAGGCCTGCTCTTCCTTAGTCGGGTTGGTGTCGTCAAAGCGTAGGTTAAATTTCCCGCCGTAATCCTCCGCCAGCCCGTCGTTGAGCAGGATCGCCTTGGAATGTCCGATGTGCAGGTAGCCATTCGGCTCCGGCGGGAACCGCGTGTGCACGCGCCCGCCGAATTTGCTGCTGGCAATGTCCTCTTCGATGATGTTGCGGACGAAGTTGGAAACAGTCTCGTTGGTTTCGGTCATGCACAATTACTCCACGTTCTCTTGCTAAGGCAATAAATTATAGCGGTAAACAAAAGGCCGCCGCAATCTTCACTGCGACGGCCCATTTCATCTCACCTTATTAACTGAGGGACCTGGATTCGAACCAGGACTGACGGAGTCAGAGTCCGCTGTTCTACCGTTAAACTATCCCTCAAATCGGCCGCTATTTTACCACGTGGAAGGCGAAATCGCAAACAGATTCAGCTTGACGGCGCGGCCTCGACCTCCGCCTGCAACACCTGCACGCACTCCTGCAACCGCAGCAGCGTGCGCTCGCGGCCAAGGGCCAGCATCGACTCGAAAAGGGGCGGGGAGACCTGTTGGCGGGTGGTCGCCTGGCGCATGCGACCCAGAAACGGGCCTGCCTTTTCGTTTTCGCTGTACGCTTCGCCGATCTCGATCATACGTTGCTCGATGGTGAGCAGGTCGTATTGCTCCGTGTCGCGTACGAAATCGCGCGCCGCGAGGAAGGCCGCAAGTCCAGCCGCCGGGGGCAGTTTCTTGTGCGTCAGGTCGCCGGCTGTAACCGGTTCCAGCTCGTCGTCGTCCACGAAGAGAAAGTGCAAAAACTCGGCGGCCCCGGTCAGTTGCTTCAGACGCACGCTCATCGCCGGCATCAGAATAACCAGCGCTTCCACGTTCACCTC
>JAICPS010000576.1 GCA_025929715.1 Anaerolineae bacterium
CAGGTGACCGGCACTTCCAAAGTGCCGGTCACCTCTGGTGTACACTCAATAAATGGCGACCGGCGCGGTTGACACTGCCGGTTCGAGAAAGGGCAGCGGATCGGTGCTCTCGATTAGATTGATTCCCTGACGAGCGAAAGCCTCCAGTTGTCGTGTGGCAATGGCGTGAAAGTCGATGTCGGGATGGACGACGGCGGAGGTGCAATCGCGCAGAAAGTAGATCTTCTCCAGGACTTTGGGTCGATCTCCGAACTCATCCACCAGATCTTCTACGGATTCCAGGACACAGTGGCTCTCAGCCTCTCCGGCGATGACGATGGCGTCTGCATCCTCCAGGGTGTCCAGAAAAGGCTTGTTCTTACCGCCCAGGGGGTGGTTGGGCACAGGAATCTCGGGCTGGATGATCGAGTAATGCTCAGTGTGCGGAACGCTGCCTTTCGTCAACCACGTTGGCTGAGCTTTGCGCGCCAATGCGTGCCACATCACGGCCGACCACAGCTCGGGATCCAGCGCGTAACCGATGCTGCCGATTCCTACGTGGTAAGGCCAGATGGCCAGCACTTTCTTGGCCTGCTGCTCCAGCACTTTGACGTAATTGGTGGACTGCACCGGGGCGACCAGTGGGCGCCAGATGCCTTTTTTTATGTCGTCATAGGTAATCAACGTAAAGGGAGCAGGGTGGTTGCCATCTTCGCCGGTCCACCAGGCCGGGTGGAAAATCTGGTAGGGTAGGTGTGAATCCAGGGAACAGGTAATGTTAGTAATATTCTGCCCGTTGCGATAAATGAACTCTATCAGCCGGCGGATGTCGTCAAGCGCGCCGGGCACGTGCAAGCTGCCCTGATCGTGGCAGATATCGACCTGCATATCGATGATGACCAGGTGCACCTTTTGCCGGTCGGCGGCCGCGGGTGGCAGGCCAGCCTGCCCTGCCGCGTACGCGATATCGGCCATATCAGGATAGTAGAGCGTTCCGATGCGGTGCGGATTGTAGAAACTGGGAAATTCAGCCATTTTTTCTCCTGTTGAACTCGGATCTAGATCCCAAATTTAATTAGTGTAAGTATTACACTTATTTAAGAATAGTATAGTGTATTAAATACACTTTGTCAAGTACCAGGACGAGATCCTTTGTTTCACTCAGGATGACGTCTTTACCCAGGATGACGATGTGCTAGAGGGTCTCAGCGAGGAAGAGCGAGCCTGATTCCTGGATCAACAGCCCACGAGGATGCCAGTGCAGGGTAGAAGCGGAGGTGACTGTTTTTGCCAGGTCGTCGAGCAGCGTCTGGCTCTCGGGACGGACTCTGAGGATGCCGCCGTCTGTAGGATGCAGCACAGTCATACCGTTTACGACCTTGCCGTCGAGGCGGTCAAAGGGGGATATAGTCGCCGAGGATGTCGCTTGATGCAGCGCACGGCCACGGTAGTCCGCAATGAAGACGTGGCTCTCAAGGTCGCCGCTGCCGGTTCCCTGCCATAAGAAGGCGAGGCTCTGCGCTCCCCATGCGACGGCAATTGCTGATAAGCTGGTCGCCGGAAAAGCGCCACGGTCGGACTTAGCGATTGGGCGCTGGTTACCGGCCTGGTCTACGACAAAAAAGTGGTGCTCGTTGAAGAGCCGGTGGTAACCGGCGACAACGTCAACTTGTGGCGAGGCCCATAGCTGGGTGCGCCAGCGATGGGCAGTGGTGACGATCTCTTCGAGTAAACTACCGTGGCGAAGGCGTCCACGCAGCACATAGCCGTTGGCGATGCGATAGAGAGCTTGTGGTGTGACGGCAAACACGGCTTCGCCCTCGAAGCGCTCGCTCTGCACAATCGCAAGCGGGCTTGGCGCGTGCCCGCTGACGTCGATAAGCAGAAGCTGCTCCTTACCCGGCGGATTGACGACGAGAACATCCTGGAAGAGGCCGAATCTGGCGCCGGCTGCTCCTGAAAACAGCGGCGTTTCTTCTAAAACGCCGCCAACACCCAGGTGCACAAGCCTGTAATATCCGTCTCGTCGCGTGACGCTGGAGACTCGGCCTGACGGTCGTACAAAAACTTGTACGATGGTCCCCGAGGTCTGTAACAAGGTTCGAACGCGGAGAGATCCCGACAGTTTAGCCGGCTCTATGCGCGGCGACTGTTTGTTGCAGGTAGGACAGAACGGGCGCGACGATGCATATTTAAGAGAGCAGCGAGGACACGTCGCCAGCGCGCGGCGCAAGCCATGCAACAAACTCTCGGGCGCCGCTTCGCGGCTGTCCTCTTCAAAGACTAGGTGGAAGTAGTCCAGCAACGGGTCGTCGAGTACGGCCACCGGGCGCGCCGATTTCGGATAAGTTACTGCCGGGTCCATGATGCTGATTCGCGCCCTGGCTCGTTCCTGAAGCGACTTTACCTGGTGGTGAGCGCCGCCATAAGGGTGCGCTTTCAAGAGGGTCTTGAACAACAACACCGCAAAGGCGTACCAATCACTCTCTACACCGAAAACGGGCCGAGCAGCAAAATCACCGGCGTCGTAAAGCTGGGGATCCAGGAACGAGACAAGCGCGACCGGGCAGGGGAAGCCTCCAAATTGGAAGCTGTCGACGTCAATCCAGTAGGTCTGGAATTGGTCAGGTGCAGAAGTCAAGCCTCCCGGCGGGCGGTCGAAAAAAATATTGTGGTCGTTTAGATCTCCCACCACGACGCCTTGTGCATGAATCTGTTGCAAGGTCCGGCGTAATTCGATAAGAAGATCCAACTCTTGTGCCAGTTCAAGGCCGTAATGTTGGCAAAATGAGAACTGTGACAATTTCTTCCAGGGCTGCGCCGTCGCCGGCAACAGCGCCATTTCGAAGCCGCCGACCAGTCCCTGGCGGTTGGTCAAGAGGCGTTGCGGGCCCAATACATTTGAGGGTAGGCGCTGGGATAAAGCGAGGGCATGGAAGGCCTGCAACTTGGCGCTGCGGTTAGCGTCAGTGTGATGATAAAGTTTCATGCCCTTATCGCCGTACATGTAAACGGCTCCTTCGCCGCCTGACTGCAAGAGAACCCGGCTGTCTACCACATCA
>JAICPS010000053.1 GCA_025929715.1 Anaerolineae bacterium
AGCGGCATCATCGGTCGCGCCGAGAACCGCGCCCTCGTCGACTATCTCGGTCACGACATCCAGCCGCTCCTATCCGCGTTACCCTCGCTACCCATCATCCTCGTCGACACTCAGCCTGGGGCGGGGAACAATCCACTGCCGGCCGGTAACGCGGTCCTTGCCGTCGTCGACCATCACCCACTGCGCCCGGCGACAGAAGAAGCTGCTTTCGCCGACGTGCGTCCCCACTTCGGCGCATGCGCCACGATCGTCGCCAACTACCTGCGCGCCTCCGGCCTGGCGCTGCCCACAACGCTCGCTACCGCCCTCTTCTACGGCATCAGATCGGACACCATGGCATTGGGCCGCAACGTCGATCAGGCCGACGTCGAAGCCTATATTTACCTTCAGGCGTTGGTCGACACCGACGCGCTTATCGAGATTGAACAAGCCCAGGTCCCACCCGCTTATTTTCACAGTTTCAACAAGGCGCTGGAAGCCGCGCGCGTCTACGGCGACGTGCTCATTGCCGACATTGGCGTGATGGCCTATCCTGATTTGGTCGCCGAACTGGCGGATTGGCTCCTGCGTCTACAAGGCATCGATTGGGCGATCTGCATGGGGATTTACCATAACTCCCTGCGCCTTGCCGTACGCACGCGCCGCCACGACGGGGGCGCCGGACACGTGGCCCAGACCATCGTCGGCGGCGATGGTCTTGCCGGGGGCCACGGTACCATGGCCGGCGGACAGATCGCCCTGCACGAGCAATCGGCCGCTACTATCAGCGGCCGGTTGCGCCGTCGTATCCTTAACTACTTCCAGCTTCCTGCCGACGTTGGTCGCCGGTTGATGCGGCTGACCGAGTAAGGCAGGCGCCCGGCACTTTAGAAGTGCCGGGCGCCTCTGGGTCCTAGTAGTTGTTGCGGTCGTCGTCCCAGTCGTCTTCGTCGTCGTCCCACTCATCGGTGGCTTCATCCCAGGCTTCGCCTACCGTCTCTTTCGTCTTGTGCCAGGCGTAGTGCACGGCATCTTTGGCTTCTTCCCATGTACTATCACCTTCTGGTTCCCAGTCCCGCTCGGCAACCATGCCCAAACTATCCCAGTTATCGTAGTCCGCATAGCGCGTGTCGGTAGCCAGGAGGTAGCCGTAGTGATACGCAGGCTGGTACCTGGTGAACGTATATCCGTGGTCGGCGTAGTTCTTGTTGTAGTGCGAGCGGAAGAAAGGCTCGTATGCATCGTAGTCGCTATAATCGTAGCCTTCCCAACCCTCGTCGCGCCAGGTATCCGTGCGAGTTTCCAGGTCCACCGCCCCGGCGTTATCCAGAATATCTTCCGCTTCATCCGCACGCCCTTCATCGGCCTTAACCGTCACCAGCACGTGGCCACGACGCACCGCCTCGGCATAGTACCCCGCCGTCTCCTCGGAGAAGCCAAAGCCTACCAGCGCCCCCAACAGCGAGCCGCTGGCGGCGCCAATGCCGGCGCCGGCAAGGGTTGCCGCCAGCGGTCCGAGCGCAATGATCGGTCCTAGTCCCGGAATAGCGAGCGACGCCAGTCCCACGGCAGCGCCGGTTAGGCCGCCCAGCAGACCGCCGGTCACGGCGCCCTCGGCAGCCTCGTCTTCTGCATAGTCCTCGTCCGCCGGGCGCACCGCATAGTTGCCTTCCACGTCGGAGGCTATGAGGCTTATATCGTTGCGATCAAAGCGCGCCTGCACCAGGTTATCCACAGCCGCCCTGGCGTCGGCCATATTATCAAAAACCGCTGCTATTGTTTCCATTAGCTTTCTCCATATCTAATTACATGGTTTAGTGTCACACGACCCCGGAGAAGCGCAAAGCAGTCAGGATTGCCGGAATCTTACTATTAATGTAGATCCGTTAGCGACACGGTACTAGTATCGAGATACAGAGGAGAGTTATATTTGTGGTCACAAATTGGGGATTAGAGACTGGAGAACTGGGGACTGGAGTATTGGAGATTGGAAGATTAATCGCGCCCGAACGAAGCCGGTCAATCTCCAATCTCTAATCTCTTTATCCCTTTACTGCGCCCATCGTAAAGCCCGCCACCAAGCGGTCCAAAAACATGTTATAGACTATGCCCACGGGGATGGCTACAATCACAGCCGCCGCCAGTAGTGATTGCCAGTAAAAGACGTCACCGCGCACCAGCTCAATGGGCACGCCCACGCTAAGGGGACGGCTGTCGGACGAGGAGATGAAAGTCATGGCATAGACAAATTCGTGCAGCGTGAGCGTGAATGTAAACACGGTGACGGCAATGACGCCCGATAGCGAGAGCGGCATCACCACTTTGAAGAAGGCCATCAGGCGACTAAAACCATCCACCATCGCCGCCTCCTCCAGATCGCGCGGAATCGATTTGAAAAAGCCCATCAAGAGCCAGGTTGAGAATGGAATAGAAATGGTCGGATAGACGAGCACCAGGGACCAGACGCTGTCATTCAGGCCAAAGGCGGTCACCACGCGGAACAGTGGAATGAAGAGCAAGGTCGGCGGCACGAGATAGACCAGAAAAATGGCAATGCCGGCGCGCTCGCCCCAACTACCCGCCAGCCGCGCCAGGGCGTACGCCGCGGGCACGGCGACCACCAGCGTGATTAGCACGACCAGCACACCGACAAACAAGGAGTTGCGCACGAAACCCAGGTAATTGGTTCCTTCGAACAGCAGCCGCAAATTATCCAGCGTCGGCGGTACGTTATAGATAAAGGGATTGTTCTGCGGGCGGTAAAGGTCGGCGTCTTGCTTGAAGGTGTTGACGATCATGATCAGGAACGGCGCCGCCGTGAAAAAGCAGAATGCTGCCACGATTAGGTAGTGACCGGCGCGCTTTAGGCGCGGCATGATCGCTTGCACTACGTCACCTCCATACGCCGCGCCGAGCGCAAAATGAGGATCGCCGTCGCCAGCAACACCGGGAACATAAACAGGGCAATTGCTGCGCCCTCGCCCAGGTTACCACCGTCAATACCCTTAAACCAGGCCCACAGCGGCAATACCTGTGTGTAATAGACCGGTCCACCGCGCGTGAGAATGAAGGTCACTACCATATCTGTGAAGGTAAAAATAAGTCCGAACAGCAGCGCGATGCTCATGATCGGCAAGATCATGGGAATAGACACCTGGAAATGAATGCGCCAGAACTTCGCTCCATCCACCTGCGCCTGCTCCAGGATGTCTCTGGGTATCGACGTCAGTCCCGCCATTAAAATGACCGTCGCCAGCGGCAAAATGCGCCACACGTGAACTAGGATAACCGAGGACACTGCCAGGCCCTCGACGCCCAAATAGGTCAGGTGCCTCCCCGGCCCCAGCAGGGCGTCTGGCCCACCAAGCAGGCCCACCTGTTGCAGAACCCAGTCGATGGGACTGAACTTCGAATCAAGGATCCACTTCCAGCCAATGGTTCCCAGTGAGATAGGCGTGGCCCAGGGCAGGATGATGAGCGTGCGCGCCAGCCACTTTCCGCGAAAATCGCGCGACATGACCACCGCCAGGATATTTGCCAGCACGATCACGATGAACTGGGCTACGATGGTGAAGAAGAAACTATCAAATAAAGCGCGCCGGAACTGGGGCGTCTGTATGACCCTGCTAAAATTGCGAAAGCCGACGATGTCTAGCGAAGCATCGCCAATTGTCGCATCAGACAGGCTGAAGGCGATAGCCAGGAAAAAGGGTATGCCTACCAGTCCAATGATGTAGAGCACCGCGGGCGCCAGAAACAGAATTCCCAGCAGCCCCTCACGGTCCGCCAGAAAGGCGCCCGAGCTTAGCTCCCTTGCCGGAAACATTTCCGATGGTTTGCGAGTTGCCGTTCTCTCTGCTGTCTCTGCCATGAGTCTATCCCCCCTCACGCGGTGGAGGCTCTTTACGCAGGCCGCTTTCCTTGTCAAAGTAGCGCAAGTCCGCCCGGCATACGGCAAAATCGTATGTTTCGCCGGCTTCCACCGATACCTCAACCGTGGAAGGTAATTTAGAAATGGTCCGGTTCCGCTCGGCCCCCTCCACCGTGCCGTAAAGAAGGCGATCCGAGCCCAGGTTTTCAACGCGGCCCAGGTGGAACGGGAATGTCACCTTCTCGCGGTCACCTCGCGCGACTTCGAGTGGCAAAAAGCTCTCCGGCCGGAAGCCCAACAGATGGCCATTGCGCTCCAGCAGGTTCATGGGCGGCGAGCCCAGGAAGGTGGCGACGAAGGTGTCCGCCGGATCGTCATAAATCTCTTGCGGATCGCCCACCTGTCGCACCTTGCCGGCATTCATCACCGCGATGCGATCTCCGAGGCCCATTGCCTCGATCTGGTCGTGCGTCACAAAGATGGTCGTTATACCTAGATTGCGTTGAAACTGCTGCAACTCATCGCGAGCCGAGACGCGCAGCTTGGCGTCCAGGTTGGAGAGAGGCTCGTCCAGCAGCATCACGGCCGGCTCCTTCACCAGCGCCCGCGCCAGGGCCACGCGTTGTCGCTCGCCGCCCGAAAGCTGCCGCGGCTTGCGCGCCAACAGGCGCTGGATTCCGAGAATACCCGCCGCCCATTCAACTTTCTGCGCCATCTCTTCTTTAGGGGCTTTCCGCGCCTTGAGTGGAAACGCGATATTGTCGAAGACGGTCATGTGCGGGTAGAGCGCGTAGCTTTGGAACACCATGGCGATATCACGAGCCCGTGGCGGCAAAGCCGTCACGTTGCGGTCGCCGATCAAGACCTCCCCATCCGTGGGCAGCTCTAGACCCGCCACCATGCGCATTAAGGTTGTCTTACCGCAGCCAGACGGCCCCAGAATCACAACCAGCTCCCCTTTTTGAATGGAGAGGTCAACACCGTTGACGGCCTTGACCTCTCCGAACTCTTTACGCAGTCCTCTCAGTTCAACAACACCCATATCTTTATCCAGTTATCCTCAGCCTCAGGTGACCGGCGCTTTGGAAGCGCCGGTCACCTTCGGGGCACACGTCAACGTAGTCTATTTATCCGTCGGTACAGCCTACGAAGCCACGGTCGCGCCAGTTCTGGAAGATATCGTTGATCTGCGCTTCCGCTTCGTCTATCGCTTGCTGAGGCGTCACTTCGCCCAACGCCGCGCGGCCCATCATCGTCGGAATGATGTTTGTGGCGTACACCTCGGACACTGCCGGGTTAGACGGGCCAGGATAACCCAGGTAGGTAACCCAGTCTTCCGCCGTCAGCAGTAGTTCGAGCTTGTTTACCGGGCGCGATCCGAAGGGATCGGTGGTCAGCCAACCTTCCAATTGGGGCACCGTGCTCTCGTAGGTCGGGAAGTTATACAGCTCGCTGTTGTAGACGACCTGGTTGTAGTTAGCCGTGTGATACAGAATGAACTCCTCGGCCGCGCGATACTCGGGGCTATCCAATTCGACGTAGCTGGGAATGACGTAGATATACCACAGGTGAGCCGAAGCATGCTGATCGCCGTTCGGGCCGGAAAGTGCGGGCACAAAGCCGATGTTGTCGGCAGCCGCCGGATCGATCTTTTGCAGGCTGCGGTATGCCGAGATAGAGTTTAGGATGTAGGACAGTTCGCCGGCAATCAGGCCCTGGTTGTTCGACGCCGCATCCCAACTAAAGACCTCTTCAGTCATCGTATTGTTATACAATTCCACCAGGTATTCGACAGCGGCGAGCACCTCGGGCGAATTGATCGTCACACACTCATTTTCGTCCTGGATGGAGCCGCCGAAGGACCAGATGATGGCGCGCATGGCCATGTTGGAATCGATTTCTGGCGAGAGGCCCAGGCCCATGGGCACGCCCTGATTCTGGAAGATCGTAGTCCCGCCTTCCAGCAGCTCTGCCCACGTCGAAGGACCTTCTGGGAAGCCGGCTTCCGTCCACAGGGCAATGTCATAGTCGCCGGGGTCCGGGGTCCACCCATGGCAGTAACCATACCACGTGTCGGTTGTGGGCAGATACGAATTGGCCACGCACGTCTCGGCCGGCTCGCCGAACAGCTCCTGCGCCTGCATGTTGAGATCTGTCAGGTCATGGACGCCTTCGATGAACAGCGCAGCGCCAAGCGACAGCTCGACGATCGTGGGACCTTCGCCGGCGTCAATCGCGGCCGACAACGAGGGCGCCACGTCGGCGATGTTGACGTGATCGACATTCACGTTCACGCCATTGGCGTCGCCCCATTCTACGGCAAACTGGTCGAACCAGGTGTCATGGTTGGGCACAAAGTGGCTCCACAGCAGGAAATTGAGTTCTGTGCCTTCGGGATACTCTTCCACCGGCGCTCCCGGCACCTCCACGATGCGCGTGACTTCGACCTGCTCACCCTCCACCTCGACGGTCTCCGTAATCACCCGCGTCACCTCGACCTGTTCCGTGACCGTCTCCTGTACCACGCGGGTCACCTCGACCGTCTGCGGCTGGCAGGCAGTCGCCATCAGCGATAACGCTAACAATACACCAACCACCAATAAAACACGCTTGCGCTTCATAAATCTTCCCTCCTCTCTTGGGCAGTTGAACTGAAGATTAACGTGATTCTAACCGGCAACAGCTCGTTGCGGGCGACGCGAGATCAGGCGCTGGCTATAAAGGTGCAATGTAGGAAATAGTGTCGATATAAGCGTGAGCGATGATGCCTGTGCCTGCAAGCATATACCGGTTACGAACAGTGTACCAACTGTATATAGGGACTGTCAACGAATGGCGACTCGAGGTTTAGGTTTTTGGAGATTTATGAAATTGGTAAACGAATTGCGGTTATGCGGAAAATCTTGCAAACGGCCCTCGGAAAAGTGCATAATGTGGACAGTCGCACCGGGTTCTAGAGGTGTAAACGTATGCCACGCTTGCCAAGATCGCTTAACTTGACTTTGTTAATCAATACGGGCGCAGAGGACGATACGGAAGAACTCGACCGCCTGACACGCCAGTTACGAACCGAGCTCCAGGAACTGGATGTTGAGACGGTTGAGTTGGTCAAGGGTGTAGATGCGCCAGAGGGTGCGAAATCAGGGGAACCAGTAGTGTTGGGCGCGCTGGCGGTCGTCGTATTGCCAGCGGTGGTTCCAAAATTGATTGCATTGCTGCAGTCCTGGGCAGCGCGGGGAGAAAATCGAACCGTGCAAGTAACGGCGAAGATTGGCGATCAGTTGCTAGAGCCGGAAATTTCTGAGACGATGTCCCTGGAGGAGCTGAAGCGCCTGGTGAATACGTTAGTGTGAGATCGTGAGTCGAAAAGTCGCCCTGATAATTGGCAACAGCGAATTCGAAGACGAAAACCTGGCACGGCTGGTAACGCCGAATGCCGACGTTGACGCATTGGCCGAGGTCTTACGAGACCCAGAGATTGGGGCTTTTGACCAGGTGGCAGCCTTAGTCAACCAACCGGCTTCGATGATCCGCCGGGCAATTTCCGCTTTCTTCGTGGGGCAGAGACGGGACGATTTGCTGCTGCTCTATTTTTCAGGGCACGGAATACGAGATGATCGCGGACAATTGTTCCTGGCGGTAAAGGATACCGAGCACAAGCTACTCAGGGGAACGGCCATTGCAGCGTCTTACATAACCGAAGAGATGGATAACAGCCGCTCGCGCCGGCAGGTGTTGATCCTCGACTGCTGTCACAGCGGCGCGTTCTCGCGGGGGATCAAGGCCGCGACGGGCGCCAGCGTTGGGACAGCTGCTGCGTTTGAGGGCACCGGCTCGGGCCGAGTGGTGCTGACCGCAACCGATTCCACGCAGTACGCCTGGGAAGGGGACCGGGTGATTGGCCAGGCCGAGAATTCAGTCTTCACCCACTATCTGATCCAGGGCCTGCGCACGGGAGAAGCTGATTCTGATACAGACGGACAGATTACCCTCGACGAACTGTACAACTACGTCTACGAGCAGGTGGTCCATGAAACCCCTTTGCAAACGCCAGGTAAGTGGTCCTACGGGCAGCGTGGGGAGATGGTTATTGCTCGTAATCCGCATCTTGTCGTCCGGCCGGTCGAGCTGCCGCCGGAGCTCGTCCAGGCCATTGAGAGTCCTTTTACCGGCGTCCGCGAGGGTGCGATGCGCGAGCTCGAGCGCCTGTTGGAGAGCAGCCAGCCTGGATTAGCGCAAGCCGCCCGATCTGCGCTGGAGGGACTGGCTAAAGACGACAGCCGGCGGGTCTCGGCCACGGCTCTGGCGATTCTTTCCGCCGCCCAGGCCAGGAACACGGCAGGTGTTATCGCCGTCGGCGAAGTAGAAGATCACGAGGAAAAGAACGTTGAGCGCTTCCTACCAGAGATTAGTCAGCTTGCTGCGGTCTCCACGGATAGAGTAAATTTTATCCAGGAAGTTTCGACGGAAGATAAATCTATTCCATCCCCGGTCTTCCTGGGGGCCAACGGCCGGCAGCTCCTTTTTGCCCTGCTCGCGACAGCCGGTTGGACGCTAGGCTTTTTCGTGACCGTGGCTGTCTACGTGTTACAAGGTCAAGCTGACAATCTGGCGGCATTACCAGGCGCGTTGGGCGGTTTGCTCAGCGGGCTGCTATGGCGCGTTCTGCATCCTGATGACCAAAAGGCCGGGAAGTTGAAGTTGATGGGCCTTCTGGCGGGAGCGGGCGCAGTAATCGGGTTTATCACAACAGCGATCGGATATGTGGTCGCTGAACGGGCCAACTACGCCCATGTACCTTTCACGGAATATTGGACTTTCGGAGATCTGGTGGGCTGGCTTTCTGGTTGGGCGCTGTTCGGGGTTGCGGCGGGCGCGGCCGTGCGCTGGTTGAAGCCTCAAAGTACCCAGGAACAGGCCCTGTGGTTCGGGGGTGGGTGGGCGCTCGCCGGGCTGGCCGGCGTGCTGGCCAACGTGATAATCCCCGATGTGGCGATTGACCTGGTGGCTGGGGACGCGAAGTACGTCGCCGGACCCATCTTCCGGACCACGCTGGCAGCGCTGGTGACCAGTCTAGTCGGCAGCGGGATCATGCTGTGGCGGGCGGCGAGCGGGTATGAAAAATGACTTACGTCACCTGTCCAGAGCTGCGTTCCCATTCGTATCCGCGCAGTCGCAGACGGTCCAGGCTGCGCCACTCGGGCATCAGGGGGATAACGCCGAGCTCGCGCACCAGTTGGCGGGCGGCGAGGCCGACGATGGCGGTGTAGGTCGGGTAAGCCAGCTCCAGCTCTGCCAGTTGTTCCACCCACATGTCGGCCGCCATGCCGGCGGCTACTATCTGCACGACTTCCACCGCCTGCTCGCCCACCACATGCGCGCCGAGAATGCGGTGCGTTTCGACGGAGACGATTAGCTTGCAGTAGCCATCAATGTAACCGTCGATTACCGCGCGGTCGATATCCTTGTAGGGCACCGTCGCCACCAGGCAGTCGAAAGCGGCGCGCGCCTGTGTTTCCGTTAGGCCCACGCTGCCATACTCCGGGTCGGTAAAGCCGCCGTGCGGCACAATCTTGTGCTCATAGCGCAACTCCCCACCGAGCACCGCATTCTCGGCCGCGATGCGCGCCTCGTAGCCGGCGCTCTGCACGAGCATCATGCGCCCATTCAGGTCTCCCGCGACGTAGATGTGTGGAACGGGGCTCTGTAGCTGGTCGTTTACCGGCACGTAACCACGGTAGGTCTCGATACCCGCCGCCGCCACGTTCAGGTTGTCGCCGTGCCCCACCCAGCCTACTGCCAGAATGACCGCTTCCACATCCAACGCCTGCCCTTCGTCACTGCGCCGGAAATGCAGGCGCAAGCCCTCTTCCAGCCTTTCGATGCTGTCCACGCCCTGGATGCCGCAGAAGATGTCGATCTCCCGGCGGCGAAAGACCTCGTGGATGGTCTGCGAAATGATCTCATCCTCAGCCGCCAGGATGCGCGGCGACGTTTCTAACAGCGATACCTTGGTGCCAAAGGCTGAAAAGATGGACGCCAACTGGCAGCCGGTCGCCGCGCCGCCCACGATGGCCATGGAGCGCGGCAGCGTTTTCATCGACCACACGTCGTGATGGGTCAGCGCGTATTCACTGCCCGGGAAGTCGATGCGGCGCGCAAAACCGCCGGCGCAAAGAATAAACTTTTGCGCCTGCAGCTGGCGCCCGTCGGGCAGCGCCAAAGTGTGCGCGTCGGCGAACCGCGCCCCGCCCACCTCGGCAAATACGTCCACGCCGGCATCTTGCAGGTGCTGCAGCAGTTGCTTCTTCTCGTGTACGGTATAGACGATCTGCTGCGTGCGCGCCAGGAGCCCTTCCAGATCGACGTCGCCGACGACGCCGTCGATGGCATACTCGTCAAACTGCTGGGCGTCGCGCACCAGGCGCGCTGCCTTAGCCAGCGCGCGCGTCGGCACACAACCGTCGTTGGTACAGGTGCCGCCCATGCGATCTTTTTCCACCAGGGCGACAGAGGCACCCAGCTCGCGAGCGCGCAAAGCAGCCGTCACACCTGCCGGCCCTCCGCCGACGACGATCACATCATACATGGCAGTATCTCTCCCGTTATTAATGAATGGGACACATATGAACACAGATTTACACAGATTTTTCTTTTAATCCGTGTTCATCCTGTAACCCTGTGACCTATTATCCTTGTAGGACTAGGTACAAACCAGCAGCGGACGATCACAGGCTCGTAGCAGGACGGCGAGCGCGGCTGCTTCCGCGGCGCGGCCCCCGGCGCGCGCGCCATGCGGCGGGCAGCCCATCACGACGAGGTCGCTCTGGTGGCGCTCCGCGGCGAGGGTAACGGCTTGCTGCCATTCGCCTTCAGCAGTCTCCATGGGTACCTCGAGTTCATGCAGCTCCATATAAGCCTGCACGTCACGCCTGTGGGTCTGCCCGTCGCTCGTCTCGCCGGTGAGCGCAACCAGTTCTACGCCCCATTGCTCCGCCATGTAGGTCGCGGCGAAAAGCGCCTCGCGGGCTTGCGCGCTGCCATCATAAAACAGGAGCACACGCCTGATCGGCCGGTGTGTTCCAGGTACCAGCAGCAGCGGGCGCGGGCTCTCTTGTAGTAAGGCGGCCAGCGCGCCGTTCTTCACTAGCGCCAGCCGCGCCGCAGCGCCTACCACTACCAAGTCGGCCAGCGGGGCGCGGCGGCAGACGGTTTTTAGCCAGGGACCCTCCTCCTGCGTCAGGTGGCCCTCAACGCCTGCCGCCCGGCAGTAATCATAGAATGCGGCCACTTCAGCCTCAAGCTGCGGCGCTGCGATCCCTTCCGCCGCCTCACCCTCCGCGACGTATAGTCCAAAGACCCGCGACGACTCACACTGCGCCAGGCGGACGGCCTGCGCCAGCGCTTCGCGGTGCTCGCCGGACGCCTGAATGGGCGCCAGCAAGTCGGCAAAAAGCTGTCCACTGTAACGGCCCGCAACGCGCTCGCGCGCCCATGAACCTTGCGGCGCCATGCTAGGCTGGTTCTTGCCGAACCGGTTGCGTAACCAGGCTGCCATGCGTTGCCGCCAGGGTTTGCGCGGTGCGGGCATCGTCTGCATCAGATTCGCGGCTGCCACTTCCGGCGCCACCTGCCAACCCAATTCGTTGCGCAGTTGCGCCTGGTGGGTAGCAATCCACACGTAGAAGTCGGCCTCCGTGCGCCCGGGAAAATAGCGCAGGATGCCCTGTTCGCGGATCACCTCCACCACCGGCAGGTAAGCCTCGTCGTACCAGCGCGTGACTGCTTCGCGGTCGCCAACAGCGCGCTCCTCCCTTTCCTCCAGAAAATAGCGGTGCACTTCGATCAGGTTTTCCAGGTGCGCATACTGGCCCGCGGCGCTGACACGCACGTCTGCCTCAGGCCGCGCGGCATCTAGCCGCGTATCGGCCAGAAATCGCGCATGTTCGGTTTTGACAATCAGGGTATCCGGGTCGTCGTCTGGCGCCATTGGCACCCGCGTGCGCACGACAGTAATAACGGCGTCGATGTGCGTCACGCCCTGCTGCCGGGCGATGGAAACGCGATGGTTGCCGTCCAGCACAAAGTAAGCGTCGCCGATCTGGTATACCGCTATCGGCGGCAATATGCCGGCGGCTCCCGCGACCTTGACAGATGCCCAGCGCTGCGCGTCGGACTTTAGGCGCGGTAAGAAGGTTCGCGTGAAATCATTATAACGCCCCACGCTGCCCACGATTGACGTTAATGGAATGGGCCGCTGTCCTCCGGCCGCCTTTCCCGTCACCTGGAGCCGTTCGGCGACATCGTCAAATGAGAGCAGGTCAATCGGCTGCCCCCGCAGGCGCGCTCCGATCTTCTGGAGCGAAGCCTGCGCCCGCGCCCGCTGGAAATCGTCGATGGCCTGGTCAAAACGTATCATTTTAGCTTTGTTGATTTGTAACGTAGGCTGGCGACCTGCGCGCTTCCTGCTGCCGTCGCACAGGCAAGCTGCCTATGCTAAAGTGTCGCTCGGAGATCTCAGCAGTGCAGTATAGCACAGATCTTACGCCATTATGCTCAAATAGGGTATGATGGCGGCAGACACAACGTAGCCTCATTCCCCGCAGCGTGAACGAAACCGGAAATCCTTTCTTAAGGAGGAAAATGTGGCAAAAAATGTCGCTCAGAAGCTAATCGAAAATCATCTGCTTGAGGGCGAGATGGTTCCCGGCGCAGAGATCGGCCTGCGCATCGATCAGACGTTGACCCAGGACGCCACGGGAACGATGGTGATGCTGGAATTTGAAGCGTTGGGGCTGACAACGGTTCAGACCGAACTGTCGGCGCAGTACGTGGACCACAATCTGATTCAGGAAGACTACAAGAACGCCGACGATCATCTTTTTCTACGCAGCGCCTGCGCAAAGTTCGGGCTGTGGTATGCGGGACCGGGCGACGGGGTAAGCCATCCCGTACACATGGAACGCTTTGGCATCCCGGGCAAAACGCTCGTGGGCTCTGACAGCCATACCCCGGCCGCGGGCTCGTTAGGTATGTTGGCTTTCGGCGCTGGCGGTCTGGAAGTAACCATGGCCATGGCCGGCGAGCCCCTCTACCTCACAATGCCAAAGATTTGGGGCGTGCGCCTTACGGGAGAATTGCCCGATTGGGTCAGCGCCAAAGACGTCATTTTGGAAATGTTGCGCAGGCACGACGTGGATGGTGGTCTGGGCAAAATCATCGAATATTACGGGCCCGGCCTCGACAACCTGTCGGCTATGGACCGCCACGTTATTGCCAATATGGGCACCGAGCTGGGCGCGACGACGACGGTCTTCCCTTCCGACGACGCCGTGCGGCGCTTCCTTCAGCTACAAGACCGCGGCGATGACTGGATCGAAATCCTGGCCGACGAAGGCGCTGGATACGACGAAAATGAAGAGATCGACCTTTCCCAATTGGAACCGCTAATCGCCATGCCCAGCAGCCCGGGCAACGTGGTTCCCGTTGCCGAGGTCGCGGGCAAAGAGATTTATCAGGCCTACGTCGGCTCCTCGGCTAACCCCGGCCTGCGCGACTTTACCGTTGCTGCCCGCATCGTCGCCGGGAAGAAGGTGCACGATCGCGTCTCGTTTGACATCAATCCGACGTCGCGCCAGATTTTCGAAAACCTGGCGCAGAACGGGGCACTGGCGGCGCTGATTCGTTCCGGCGCGCGCATTCACCAGGCCGGCTGCAATGGCTGCATCGGCATGGGGCAGGCGCCGGCCAGCGACGCCATAAGCCTGCGCACAGTACCGCGCAACTTCCCCGGGCGCTCCGGCACAGCGGACGATAAGGTCTGTCTGGTCAGCCCCGAAACGGCAGCCGCCTCGGCCCTGACCGGTTGCATCACGGATCCGCGCACGCTGGAAATGGAGTACCCTCGCTTCCAGGAACCGGACGAAATTATTATCAACAAGGAAGTGCTGGAGCCCCCCAACACGGCACACGAACACATCGAGCTAAGAAAGGGGCCGAATATCAAGTCGCTGCCGCAGTTCGAGGCTATGTCCGAGGAGCTTTCCGGCCCCGTGCTGGTCAAGGTCGGAGACGACGTTTCTACCGACGAAATCATGCCCGCAGGGGCACGTGTGCTGCCATATCGCAGCAATATCCCTGAAATCAGCAAGTTCGTCTTTGAACAGGTGGATAAAAAATATTACGAGCAGGCCATGAAGTATCGCGATCAGGGCCACCTGGTTGTCGGCGGCGAAAATTATGGGCAGGGATCCAGTCGCGAGCATGCGGCCCTGGCGCCCCGCTACCTGGGTCTACGGGCCGTCATCGCTAAAAGCTTCGCCCGCATCCACTGGCAAAATCTGATCAATTTTGGCATCCTGCCGCTCACCTTTGCCGATCCGGACGATTGGAACAACTTGATAGAAGGCGACGTCCTGCGCCTGCCCGACGTGCGCAAGGCCATCCGAGGTGGGGAGGAAGTCGTCGTAATCAACGAAAGTAAAGACTCGACATTCGTAGCCCGCCACACCCTTTCCCAACGCCAGGTGGAAATGATGCTCGCCGGCGGCCTGATCAACCTCTTCCGCAAGCAGCGGTCGCAGGCCGCGGTCGCGAGCAGCGGGTGAGAAGCAGACAAACTGGTAGGAGTGGAGGATGACTCACTTCATCTGTGCTACCTGTGGCACGCAGTTTGCCGGCACGGAAGCGCCACCGCCAAGGTGCACCATCTGCGAGGATGATCGCCAGTACGTCGGGCATAACGGGCAGCGCTGGACAACGCTTTTCAGCCTGCAGCAAGAGTATCACAACGTCGTCAAATCCGTGGAGCCCAATCTCACCGGCGTCGGTACACATCCCAGCTTTGCCATCGGCCAGCGCGCCTTGCTCGTGCAGACGCCGCAGGGCAACCTGTTGTGGGACTGTATCACGCTCGTCGACGATCCTACCATCGCCGCGGTCAATGCCCTGGGCGGCATCGAGGCCATCGCCATCTCCCACCCCCATTACTATGCGAGCATGGTGGAATGGGCCCACGCCTTTGACGCGACGATTTACCTGCACGCCGCGGACCGACGCTGGGTCATGCGTCCGGATCCGTCGATCACCTTCTGGGATGGGAAAACCAGGACCGTGCTGGGCGACCTGACCCTAATTTGCGCCGGAGGCCACTTTCCCGGCGGCACTGTGGCCCATTGGCCGGCCGGCGCAGAAGGCCGCGGCGTGCTGCTTACCGGCGACATCATCCACGTCGTCGCCGACCATCGCTACACCACCTTCATGTACAGCTATCCCAACATGATTCCGCTATCCGCGGGCGCCGTGCGCGGCATCGTGCAATCGGTCGAACCTTGCGTTTACGACCGCATCTACGGCGCCTGGTGGGACAAAATTATCCCCGAAAAAGCCCGCGAAGGAGTCGCCTTTTCGGCAGAGCGGTATATCAAGGCCATCGGCGCCGACGACTAAAAGAACTAGCCTATGCAATTTCCGCGCTCTTCCGGCGTTCTGCTACACCCCACCTCGTTGCCCGGTCGCTTCGACATTGGCGACCTGGGCAGCCACGCCTACAACTTCGTCGACTTTCTGGTAAACAGCAAGCAATCGCTCTGGCAGGTGCTGCCGCTGGGCCCCACCGGCTACGGCGATTCTCCTTACCAGTGTTTCTCCGCCTTTGCCGGCAACCCACTGCTAATTAG
>JAICPS010000424.1 GCA_025929715.1 Anaerolineae bacterium
AGTGGATCATCCTGGCCATTGTCCTGGCGGAGGTTTGGCGGGCGACTTCCATCGTTATGGTCATCGTGGTATCCGGGCTTCAGGCGATCTCCGATGAGGTATTGGAGGCGGCGGAGGTATTCGGGGCATCGTTGTGGCAGCGCATCCGCCACGTGATACTGCCACTGCTGCGCCCCAGCTTGCAAGTGGCTCTTATCTTGCGCACGATTCTGGCCTTGCAGGTGTTCGCCGTGGTTATTGCCCTTGGCGGAGGCGACATCGTCACCGTTTTGGCCAACGAGACGTATCGCCAGTACAGTTTATTTCGTAATCCGAACGTGGCAGCGGCCTACGCCGGACTTATCTTGGCGCTGTCTATGGTCAGCGCCCTGATCTATCTGCGGCTCATTCAGACCCAGGAGGAGGTAGCCGTATGAGCACCCTGACCGGCGAACATGCGCCAACCGTCCAGGCTTCGGCCGAAGTGCGAGCTATTCACCGCAAGATGCGGCGACGCCAACTTTTGAACCGGGCATTTACCTATGCCGTCGGAATCCTGATTGCTTTGTGGATCCTGTTGCCCATTCTCTTCATCGCCTCGATGGCGCTGACAACCCGCGACACCGTGCGTACCTATCCTAAGGGCATCCTGCCCTTTATTCCCTTTTCGCTGGATACACTGGACTTCTTCATGAATTCCGCGGGCATCATTCCGGGCGTGATTAATAGCCTCATCGTCGCCGCAATTACCCTGGTGCTTTCGACCGCCATCGCTGCCCCAGCAGGCTATGCCATATCGCGCTACTTCTTTCGCGGTCGCGACTTTTTCCGACTTTCTATCCTGGCGGTGCGCGCCTTTCCGATCGTCATTCTGGCCATTCCCCTGGCCATCGTATTTATCAGCCTGGGCATGTACGACAGCGTTTATAGCCTGGCCTTAATGCACACAGCCCTGGCTTTGCCTACCACCATCCTGGTCATTGGCAGCGTATTTGCCAGCATTCCCTATGAGCTGGAGGAAGCCGCCATGGTCTTTGGCTGCACCCGATGGCAGGCGTTCCGGCGTGTGATCCTGCCCCTGGTGTTGCCTGGCATTGCTGCGGCGGCCATTTTCACGTTTGTTATGTCCTGGAACGAGGTCTTTGCCGCCAGCGTTCTGACCGTCCGCAATCGCACGTTGCCGGCGCAAGTATTGAATGCGCTCGCTTCGTCGTCGCAAGCTTACCAGTTTGCCGGCGGTTTCTTCATGCTGATTCCGTCGATAATCTTTATCTTTCTTATCCGGCGCTACTTGTTCAATATGTGGGGCCAGATAACGAAATAGCGCTTCGCAGCCAACTCGGACACAAACTTTCAGTTGAGGTGCCCAAATGGCAGAAATAAGAATTGAAAATGTTACCAAGCGCTTTGGTAATTTCGTCGCTGTTGACGACGCGACGCTAACAGTGGCGGACAAGGAATTTGTCGTCCTCCTGGGTCCGAGCGGTTGTGGCAAGACGACGCTCCTGCGCGCCGTTGCCGGTCTGGGAATGCCCGACGATGGACGAATTACCATTGGGGGACGTGATCTGACTTACCTGCCTCCCCGCGAGCGCAACATCTCTATGGTATTCCAGAGTTACGCGATCTTCCCGCACATGACGGTGTACGATAACATCGCCTTCGGCCTGAAAATGCGCAAAGTGAACGTAAACGAGACGAAACGGCGCGTACACCAATCGGCCGAGTTATTACACATCGAACAGCTCCTAGATCGCTACCCGAGCAAGATGAGCGGCGGCCAGCGGCAGCGTGTGGCAGTAGCGCGGGCCATCGCCATGCAAGCGCAAGTGTTGTTGATGGATGAGCCGTTAAGTAACCTGGATGCATTGCTGCGCCTGGAGATGCGCGCGGAATTAAAACAATTGCTTAACGAGCTTGAGGTGACGACGATTTACGTGACGCACGATCAGATCGAGGCGCTGAGTATGGGCGATCGCATTGCCGTGATGAAGGCGGGGGTGATTCAACAAATAGACCACCCGACCACGGTCTATGATAAGCCGGCAAATGAATTTGTAGCGGGATTTATCGGCAACCCGCCTATGAACTTTATGAGCGGCACGATGCACCGGAATAATGGACAAGTCGAGTTGCGCATTGGCCAGTTCACCGTGTGCCCATCATATGAAATGCAACCGGTCCTCAAGTCCTATGGCGATCAGCAGATGCTGATCGGCATTCGCGCCGAAAACATGGAGACCCTAAGAACGCCCGCCGCAGATGCGGTGGAGGTCAGCGTGCAGGTTGTCGAACCGTTGGGTTCGCAAAACCTGCTTACCGTGCGGGTCGGGGAGGATCTGATTAAGGTCGCCACGCACCCTACCTTTGCGGTCGAGCCAGGCGGTAACTTATGGTTGCGCTTTCCGGCCGATAAGATTCGCTGGATCGATCGCGACAGCGGTCGCGTTCTGTATCCCTGAGGCGGCAGCGGCCGGAGGATGCGCGCCATTTCCGTTGATGGAGCGCGACCATCCTGGTCGCCGATGCGGGCAAGATGCCCGCGGTCCGTCAGCGACTTCGATTTCCCATGTCGACGCCCACGACGATACACATCATCAACCACACGCACTGGGATCGGGAGTGGTTCCTGACGTCAGAATATACGAGCCGCTGGATTCCGCGCCTGATTGACAGGATACAGCAACTCGCCGCCAGCAACCCCGACTATCGATTCCTCTTTGACGGCCAGACCCTGGTAATCGAGGATCTGCTGTTGGTCGCGCCAGAGTATGAAGAGAGGGTGCGGGCGCTGATCAAGGCGGGTAACCTGCAGATCGGTCCTTACTATTGCCAGCCAGATTGGCAATTGACGGGCGGTGAGCTTCTAATTCGCAACCTGCTTTATGGACAACAAGTTGTAGCGCGATACGGCGGAACGATGGACGTGGGCTGGCTCGTCGACACGTTTGGCCATATCAGCCAGTCGCCACAAATCCACCGCCTGTTTGCGATAGATTCTGTCTACGTCTGGCGCGGTGTGCCTGTGATGCAGCCCTACTTTAAATGGCAGGGAGCCGACGGCAGCGAATTACTAACCATCAATCTATTTGGCGGCTACCGCAACCTCTACGGCGTGACCCATGTGCCACAAGTGGCCGTGGAGCGCTTGTACACTGAAGTGCGCAAACTCAGGCCATATTACCCGACGTCCGACGTTCCGCTCTTCGACGGCTACGATCTGGAAGACGACCCAGAGGATCCAGTAAGCTTTTACGCAGAAGCGCGAGGGATTGGTGAGGACGTGGTGTTACTTGAAAAGACGGCCGCCGGCTTCGCGCTCGATATTGAGCAGAAACAACTGGCGCTGCCCACGGTGACGGGCGAGTTAAATTCTGGCAAGTATGGCGCCACTTTTCCCGGTACGTTTTCGGCGCGAACCTACTTAAAGATCATGGCGCACGACTGCGAGCGCCTGCTTTTTCAAGTGGTGGAACCGTTGGCGGTGCTGGCCCGGCTTCGCGGCCGCGCATACGATGAAGCGCGATATGAGATATTCGCGCGCCGGCTGCTACAAAATGCGGTTCACGATTGCATCTGTGGCGTGAGCATTGATCTGGTGCACGAGAAAATGGAGGATAGCTACCACGACGTTTTTAGGTCCATGCTGCAGGATGTGGAGGCTTCGCTCGCCGCGGTGCTGGCGGATTTCCAATCCGGCGAATACGCCGTCTGCACGACTCCATTTATTGGCGATACGTGGCAGGTGGTAGAGGGCTCCCTGATTCACGCGCGCACGGAGGGCGTTGGCGTGTGGCCGGTGGGCGACGGCGCGCCGGTCGAGGCCGTATCCGAGCCGGTTTCCTCGTTTCACTGGCGTAACGATCATTATGAAGCCACCGTGACGTCTGACGGCACGGTCCGCCTTGACGAGGGCATACTGGGATCGTTCGTGCTGTCGGAAGAGCATGGGGATACGTATTCGGCCGAACCGGGTCGGCGTCTGGGCGCCATTCGACCGGAATCGCCGCTTCTGGTTACGGAGAAGAGTGAGCGACATTGTGTGGTTTATTACCATGGAGCTTTCCGTAACGCAGTCGTGCAGGCCACGGTCGAGGTCCGTCTTCACTTTGATCCTTCTCCTTTAATTCGCTGGGAGATCGATCTGGATACGCAGGGAACCGACCTGCGGGTTGATATGCTGTTTGACACCAGAGGCGGCGACCAACTCTGCGCCGCGATGCCATTCGACGTGGTCAACAGGCCGGTGGTCGATCGCGATCTGCTGCCTCGTGAGTTATCGGCTGAACTAGCGAACGTATTGCTGGGTCAGCGCGAGCTTGACGCAGTTTCCGACTTCCCGTTTCGCGACTTTATCGC
>JAICPS010000131.1 GCA_025929715.1 Anaerolineae bacterium
AGCGTTTTGAAGAGGGGATCATCAGTGGCGGCGTTGATCGCGTCAAAGACGAATTCCTCGCGATGTCCCGCGAATTCCGCACCATCCAGACCGGAAAACTGCAAGAGTATGCGCTCGTTTCGGCCGGCATCGGCTCTGTGCTTGCGATTCTCATTCTGGCTATCAACTACGGCTGGTTGTCCTTTCTCGGCGGCTGGCTGGGCATCAACTAACGCCTGGAGAATTCATGGAATTTCTGCAAGAAAACCTCCTGACGCTTGTCATCTTCTCCCCCGCCATTGCCGGCCTGATCATCTTCCTGTTGCCGGAGGACGAGAAGACGTTGATTCGCCGGCTGGCCCTTGTCTTTAGCCTTATTCCCCTGGTGTTGACCCTGGTGATGTGGTTAAACTTCGACCGCGTCAACGCCGGCACCCAATTTGAGACGATGGCGGAATGGTTTCCGGCGGTTGGCGCCAGCTACCATATTGGTGTAGATGGCATCAGCCTCTCGTTGATACTGCTGACCACGATACTGACGCCGCTCTCCATCCTTGCTTCGTTTAGCATTGACGAGCGGGTGCGTATGTACATGGTGCTGTTCCTGGCGCTCGAGACGGGCATGATCGGCCTCTTTGCCGCGCTTGACCTCATGATCTTCTTCGTCTTCTGGGAGATTGGGCTGGTTCCAATGTACTTTCTTATCCGCCTGTGGGGCGGCAAAGATCGTGACTACGCCTCGTTCAAGTTCTTCATCTATACCATGGCCGGCAGTCTCGGCTTGCTCCTTTCAATCCAGCTGATCGGCCTTGCCGCCGGAACATTCGACATTCCCACCCTGATGGAAGCGTGGGTGAACCTGGATAGCGCCAATTTGCCTGGTTCAGGGCTTCCCACCGCGCTTGTGAAATCGGTGGCCTACGTCCTCTTTGTCATCGCTTTTGCCATCAAGGTGCCAATCTGGCCCTTCCACACATGGCTGCCGGATGCGCACACGGAAGCCCCAACAGCCGGCTCGATGATCCTTGCCGGCGTGCTCTTGAAGCTCGGCGCTTATGGCTTCATTCGCCTCGTGATACCCCTTTTTCCGGAGCAGGCGTATCTTACGGCCGGGCTGCTGGCGGTGTTGGGCATGCTTAGCATCATTTTTGGCGGATTTGCCGCCTATGCTCAATGGGATTTCAAGCGATTGGTCGCCTATTCGTCCATCAACCATATGGGCTTCGTCGTCCTGGGCATCGCCGTCATGGCCTACGTCTACGGTGCGGCTTACGCCATTGGCGGCGCGCCGTCGGCGGGGCTTGTGGGCGATGCCATCATGGCCACCAATGGCGCGGTATTCCAGATGTTCAACCATGGCCTTTCTGCGGCCGGTATGTTCTTTCTGGTGGGCGTGATTTATGATCGCACGCACACGCGCGATCTAAAAAAATATGGTGGGATTTGGTCCGTGCTGCCCTTCTTTGGCGCAGTGCTCATCTTCACCAGCATGGCGTCTCTTGGATTACCAGGACTAAATGGTTTCGTAAGCGAGTTCATGATCGTGCGCGGGGCCTGGAATGTATTCACGATCCAGGTCGCGCTTTCCATGATCGGGCTAATTATGACCGGCGCCTATATTCTGAAAGGCATCGGGGAGACGTTGCACGGGACGTTATTGCCTGAATGGGCCGATCTAAAGGACATGACGTTACGCGAGCATCTTGTTATCTGGCCTCTGATGGCGCTCATGCTCAGCCTCGGCCTGTGGCCGCAGTGGCTCGTAGCCATCATCAACGACACGGTGACCCGCATCTTCGGTTAACGCACGCGCTACCCCAGACAGGGAACTTTCATGGAGAATTTTCCGTTTCTTTCAGTCATAACGCTTTTGCCAATTTTTATGGCGGCGGTCATCTTGCTCCTCCCAGAGGAACGGAAGGAGAACGCGCGGATGCTCGGCCTCGCGGCGACGTTGACCGGCCTCATCTTGGCCGCCTATGTTTACGTTGCTTACTACCAGAATCTGCCCGCAGAAGGCGCCTCCTGGCGCGAGACCTTACTGTTTGTCGAGGAATACAATTGGGTGCCGGGTATTGGCATCAACTACATCGCCGCGGTAGATGGTTTGAGCGCCACGCTGGTGCTGCTCACGGCAATAGTAGGCGTCGGGGGCGTCTTGATTTCGTGGGGCATCGAAGATCGACCGCGCGAGTTTTTTGCCTTTTTCATGCTGTTAGTCGCCGGTGTACAAGGCGTCTTTATCGCCGTAGACGGCTTTATGTTGTTCTTCTTCTATGAGTTGGCCGTGCTACCGATGTACGTGCTCATCGTCATCTGGGGCTGGGAGAGAACGCGTGAATACGCGGCCATGAAGCTGACTCTGTACTTACTCATCGGCAGCTTCATTGCGCTGGTACCTTTTTTGGTGCTGTACTTCAATATGCCGGCGCTTGGCCAGGAGTCGACGTTCGATCTGCGCGTGTGGGCCGAGACGGACTTTCCTCGAAATCTTCAGCTTTGGACCTTTCTACCCGTATTTCTGGGTTTTGGTGTGCTCGCCGGCCTCTGGCCTTTCCACAACTGGTCTCCTGATGGTCACGTCGCGGCGCCAACCGCCGTCTCCATGATCCATGCTGGTGTGCTGATGAAGTTGGGCGCTTACGCATCCATGCGCGTTGGAATCCAGCTTATTCCTGAGGGCGCCGTTTACTGGCTGCCCCTCATTATCCTGTTCACGGTGGTCAACGTCATATACGGTTCACTGATCGCCATGCGCCAGCGCGATATGAAATACCTGATCGGTTACTCCAGCGTGAGCCATATGGGCCTGGTTACCATGGGTTTTGCCGCGATGAACATGAATGGCTTCACCGGTGCAGGTATCCAGATGGTCAGCCATGGCGTAATGACGGCGTTGTTCTTCGCCGTTGTCGGCATGATCTACGATCGCGCACACACCCGCGACATGGACGCCCTCAGCGGCATGGGGACCGTGTTGCCGGCGGCAATGGTTGCTTTCACCATTGGTGGCCTCGTCTCAATGGGTATGCCCGGGCTATCAGGGTTTATTGCCGAGTTTCCGATCTTCCTGGGCGTCTGGTCCGGCGGCACGCTGAACCTTAGTGAAACGATCTTGAATCTCAATCCTGCAAACTACTATCCGATTCTGGCTATCATTACAGTTTTCGGAATCATCATTACGGCCGCCTACATTCTGCGCGCCATTGGCACCGTCTTCCTTGGCGACTACGATGGCGAAAAGTGGCATGATATGCGTCCGCTCCTGAGCATCGACTACCTGACCCTGGCGGCATTTGTGCTAATCCTGATCGTTATCGGAGTTTTCCCAGAAGTCATTGCGCCCATCGTACAGTCCGGTGTACGCCCCGTGGTAGGGCGACTCGACGAGGTGCAACAGGCCGGAACGGTCCTGAATTCGGTCCAATCATCGGCCATTGACATTCTTAACTGGCTGGGAGGTGCTTCGTGAATCCCCAGAGCTTGCTACCGTCAGTACCTGAATTCCTGGCCATCTTACCCGAAATTTCGCTTGTCATTCTGATCGTCGCCGTACTGGCCTATGATCGGATCCTAAAACCGGCAGAGCGCAGGCGCGTGGGCCTGTTGGCAGCGTGGGGTAGCATTGTCATCCTGCTGATCACAGTCGGTCTATGGGTGCTTTTCCGCGAACCCGAACCTAACCGCAGCCTGGTAGAATCGCTCATGTGGGGAGGCATGATTCGCAATGACCTGATTACCCTGATCTTCCGTGTCATGTTCTTGGTCGCCGTCGCAATCGTCAGCCTTATCTCGCTCGACGTGCCCGCCCTGCAGCGCGGTGAATACTTTGCGCTGCTCCTCTCGGCAACGATTGGCTTTTCGTTAATGGCCGCGGGCTCCGATATGATCATGCTGTTTCTGGCAATTGAAACGGCGAGTATCTCCCTTTACATTCTCACGGGATTTCTGACCGATGATCGTAGGTCGACCGAGGCGGGCATCAAATACTTCGTCTATGGCGCATTCGCCTCGGCGATCATGCTCTACGGCCTGAGCCTCGTTTACGGCATCACGGCGCAGACGAATATTTACGTAATCGCGTCGCTGGTGGCTCAATCGGGCGCAATCCCGCCGGAGATCAACGGCCTTTTCCTGCTGGCTACGGTAATGATCGTTGCGGGCTTTGGCTTCAAGATTTCTGCCGTTCCCTTCCATTTCTGGACACCGGATGCGTACGAGGGCGCTCCGGCCCCAGTCACGGCCTTTGTTTCCACTGCCTCTAAGGCGGCCGGTTTTGCCGTGACGATAAGGGTTTTCGCAGCCGGCGCGCTGGGCGCTCCCAATTTCGACAGTGAATGGTGGGCGATGCTGGTGGCGATCACCATCGTGACCATGACCCTGGGCAATATTCTCGCGATCTTCCAGAGTAACATCAAGCGCATGCTGGCTTATTCAAGCATCGCTCAGGCAGGCTACACGCTCATCGGTCTTGTCGCGCTCACGCCCGACGGCTCCGGCGCGGCGATGTTCTACCTGCTCATGTACGTCTTCACCAACGTGGCTGCGTTTGGGGTGGTCGTTTTGGTGAGCCGCGAGACCGGCTCCGACGACATGCAAGATTTTTATGGCCTCAGCCGCCGCGCACCCTATCTGGCGCTGGCGATGCTTTTCGCCTTGCTCTCTCTGGGCGGGATTCCCCCGACGGCCGGATTTATAGGCAAGTTCTTCATCTTCAAAGCAGCGGTTGACGCCGGACTATGGTGGTTGGCGCTGATTGGCGTCTTGAATGCCTTTATAGGTTTGTACTACTATCTGTCTGTCGTCAAGTATATGTACCTCTACCGCTCCGACGACGAAGAGGAGCGTATTCCGGTTTCACGGGCGGCCAGTGTGGCCCTGGCGCTGTCTGTGCTTGGCATCATCTATCTGGGTATCGCCGCGGGACCGGCTTTTGAATGGACGCGGCAGGCGGGGGCGGCGTTTTTCCCATTTTCAGGTTAGCCTCAGTGCGATCTTTGCGTTGTCGCTAAAACCGTTTGTGATATAATGCGCAATGTCGCACCTTTAAGTGAGAATAGTGTCCCAAAAGAAACAGCCAACTGAGTACGCTGCTGCATATGCTAGTTTAGTCAGTCAGATTGGATGTACCACGAGCATCGCCAGCATTATCGTTATTGCCATCGCCTTTGGCGCGGGCAGGCTCCTTGATAACTTCTTGGGTACAGAGGGGATTTTTACCGTTCTCTTCCTGGTCGGCAGTTTTCCCGTTACCCTTTACGTCATTCTACGAATTGCTCTCTCGACGGCAGCCCGTGCACAGCGCCTTACGAATCCTGATCGAAAAGAAAGCGAACAAGGGCATGAGGAATAGACACAAACATGATTAAGAAACGCTACGTCATCCTCGGTTCGATATTTTTGTTGATTTTCCTGGGATCGATTGTGGATTTCACCGCGCCCGTTCGGCCGGTCATTTCATTGCCAGGCGAGCGCTATCCTGGTATTTCCATTCCTTTTCTCGGTGGCCTGACCAACACATTTGTGACCACGCTTCTCACGTATGCGATCATCATCGCGATGGTGTTTGCGCTGCGGGCTCGCTCGCGTACAGCGGACGAGGTGCCGACGGGATTCTATAATTTATTTGAAATGATAATTGAGGGCGCCTACAACTTCGCCACGGGCATTGTTGGCGCAAAGGTACGCGACTTCTTTCCCTACTTCATGACTTTTTTGTTGCTCATTCTTGTCGCCAACTGGTTGGAGCTGGTGCCCGGTGTAGACAGCATCGGTATCTGGGAAAACCTGGCCCATTTCCGCGCTGAAGAAGAGGTGAACGAGCTGGCTTTGGAAGAGGAGCTGACAACAGAAGAAGAAGAGGAGCTGGTTCACGAGCTGGAGGAAGAGTTTGACGCGGCCAATATTGGCGACCTGCGAGTGCCCGCCGAATCTCCTGTCGGCCTATTGATACGGGCCGATGGAAACGTCGAGGGGAACAGTGGACGACTAGGGCTTGAAGCAGATCCTGAACGCGCGGACTGGGCGATCGTACCCTTCTTACGTGCGCCGGCGACCGACATCAACTTCACCCTGGCGCTCTCTCTTGTCTCCATGTTTATGGTGCAGTACTTTGCCTTTAAATATGTGGGGCTAGATTATCTGAAGCGGTTCTTCACGCTGCCCATTGACGCGATCAAACGGAGCCCCATGCGCATGCTGGATCCGGCGGTTGGAATTCTGGAGTTCATCTCCGAGATTTCCAAGGTCATCTCCTTTAACTTCCGTCTTCTCGGCAACATCTTTGCCGGGCAGGTTCTGCTTTTCGTGATGGCTGCGCTTCTTCCTTTGGCAAACGTTGCCTTCTTTGGTCTGGAGCTGTTTGTCGGATTTATTCAGGCGTTTGTTTTCGCGATGCTGACGCTTGTGTTCATGAACGGCGCCACAGAGCATCATGGCGCTGATGACGAGGAACATCACTAAAGATATATAACTTCTTGGAGGAATACACTGATGGATGTAGAAGCTGCAATTCAACTTATTACGGGATTAAAGGCAATCGGCGCCGGGCTGGCCATGATCGGTGTTGCCGGCGGTGGCGCGGGCATTGGCATCGTCGCCGGTGGCGCTGCCCAGGGTATTGCACGTAATCCCGACGCAGCAGGTACGATCACAACCAACATGATCCTGGGTATTGCCTTCGCCGAGGCGACGGCGATCTATGCGCTCGTCGTTGCCCTGATCATCTTATTCGTGCTTTAAGCAATTTTTTAAGGAGATAGCGAATGGAAGGCTTAGGTATAAACTTAGGCTACCTCCTGGTCCAGATTCTAGGGATCATCGTCATTCTGGCGATCATGAAAGAGTTTGCCTATGAGCCGGTCTTGAGGACTCTCGAGGAACGCCAGGCAAGAATTGCTAAAGGTCTCGAGGATGCGCGGCAGGCTGCCATTGCCCGCGACAATGCGGATGAGGAAGCCAAAAAGATTCTGGATGCGGCGCGAGCCGAAGCCGCCAGGCAGCGCCAGCAGGCAGCCGAGCAGGCTGAAGAAGCGCGGAAGGGCGCAGTAAGGCAGGCTGAGAACCAGGCGAGAGAAATAGTCGCACAGGCGAGAATCGAAGCAGAGGAAGAGCGCAATCGCATCCTTTCTGATTTGCGAAGCCAGGTGGCGTCCATTGCCATCGCGGCCACCGGCAAACTGGTCCAGGAATCACTCGACGAGCAGCGGCAGCGCGGCCTCGTGGATAATTTCCTGGCGGCGCCTCCTGCTGGGATTTCCGATTTGTCGGGCGAGTCGGCTATTGTGACAAGCGCGCTGCCTCTGACTGACCGCGAACAGTCTCGCATTCAGAGCATGCTCAACGTCGATTCTGTTGACTTTCGGGTCAACCCTGCTATCCTTGGCGGCCTGATTATCCGGGTAGGCGATCAGGTGGTAGACGACAGCGTCGCGCGGCAGTTGGGCGCAATGCGCGAATCGCTGGTCTAGTGGACGGCCGTCGGCGGCTATTTTGCTCGGTAGTTTATCTGTGAGCTGACTCTTGTTAGAGGATGGAGAAGAGCAGCCGGCAAGCGACCGTCTTGTATCATAAGGCTTTGAATAAGGCCAGAGTCATCGTCGACTCTGGCCTTGTTCATCTCTATGATCGCGGTGCTCGTCATTCCGAGCGGGTCCCATGCTGCATGGGGCGTCTCCGGAGCGAAGAATCCCTGTGCGGCGAGCATAACGTATTAACTGCTCTTCGTCGGTAGGTATCGCGAGAGTGTGGATGCGAGATTTGATAGCGGCAGGCTCTGCAGCCACACTTTGCCGGGGCCTGTCAGGGTCGCTAAGAACAGTCCTTCACCACCGAACAGAATGTTGCGGGCGCCTTTGACGCGAGTAATGTCGTAACTGACCGATGGCTCATACATGGCAATATGACCCGGATCAACGCGCATTGTCTGGCCAGGCTTCAGGTTGTAACTTCGCACTTCACCGGCGATCTCTGCCCAGGCCGTGCCTGGACCGGTTAGTTTTTGCAAAATAAAGCCCTCTCCGCCAAAAATTCCTGCGCCTAGCTTTTTACGGAAATGGACTTCAAGGTCCACGGTGCTCTCGGCGACCATAAACGAATCTTTCTGGCAAATGCGGCTTTCGCCGGCCTGTAATTCTACAGGAATAATAGATCCCGGCGCTTCAGGTGTGAACGTAATCAACGCACCCGAACCCTGGCAGGTATATGTCGTGAGAAACAGTGATTCGCCCGCCAGCGAGCGTGCCAGACCTTTCATCAGTCCGCCACGCGTGTTCGTGCTCATCTCGACGTCCCCGGTCATCCACGCCATGCCGCCCGATTCTGTGAAGAGCGACTCGCCCTGGTTGAGGTAGATGTCTAACGTCTGTAATGTCGAGCCGTGGATTTCGTACTTCATTTCATTCTTGCTCCTTCGTGCTGTAGGACTAAATTGCAATTTTCTCCAACCGTAACCATATACCCATTATATCTTAGTTACCAGAGGCCTGTCGCCTATGAAGATTCTGGATCAAGCAAACCTCATCGCACCCGACTACACCAATAACACAATCGCCAATATCCCTGCAACAATCGCCGCGCTCTTTGGCGCCGCGCTCTTCGGCGCCGCGCCTTCAGGCGACCCGGGCCCAGGACTGCCGCCACTGCGCCCATCCTTATGGCAACCGCTATTGGATAGCGGCGAAGTAAGCCGTGTCGTGCTGGTGCTGGTCGATGGCATGGGTCAGAACTTGATTCAGCATCTTGCCACGGACACAGCGTGGCTCGCAAATGAGGCGCACGTAGCGGACCAGATAACTTCATTATTTCCCTCAACCACAGTTAATGCATTGAGTAGCCTTTGGACCGGTGCGGGACCCGCCCAACATGGCCTGGTGGGCCTGGAAATGTTCATTCCGGAATTGGGTGTGATAGGCCAAATGCTGTCTCTCTCACCCTCATTTACCAGGTGGCCCGATGCGCTGGTTGAGGCCGGTCTCGACCCGCATACCTTCCTGCGGGTATCCGGATTTGCCGAAGCACTGGCCTCGATTGGCGTTCCGACCTACGCGGTAAAGCATTATAGTCTGGTAGACTCCGCTCTCAGCAAAATGCACAGTCGCGGCGTAAAAAAGAGTGTCGGCATTGTAACTGCAGCAGATTTGATGTGGCAGGTGAAAGACCTGTTGGAATCCCAGCCTGGTCAGAAAATGTTCATTTCAGCTTATTGGCCGGCTGTGGATACGCTCAGCCACCGTTCTGGCTTCGAACACCCCGCTGTGGCCGCCGAACTATGCGCATTCCTCCAGCTGTTGAAGTCGGGTCTAATGGAGGGGATAAGCCCGCAAGCCAGGCGGGGAACCGTTATTCTGGTCACTGCCGACCACGGGCAGACCATCACGCCCCTGGAGCAACGCATCTTTCTTGAAGATCATCCAGAATTACATAGTCACCTCTTCATGCGTCCGGCAGGAGAGCCGAGAAGCGCCTATCTCTACGCGCGAACAGGTCGAAAGCAGCCGATCATAAACTATTTCGCGGATCGGCTGAACCACGCGGCGGTGGCGCTGGACGCTCAGGAGGCGCTGCAATCAGGACTGTTCGGTCCACCGCCGCACGCCGACGAAACGTCGCTGCGCATTGGCGACGTTGTCGTCACAATGAGAGACGGCTATTCACTTTTATCGAGGAAAGGCAACGGTTACATTGCGAAGATGGTAGGCCGCCACGGGGGATTAACGGCTGCCGAGATGGAGGTGCCCTGGTTCGCATTTCGGTTACAATAAAGAAGTGGAGAAATTATGAACACGCCAACACCGCATTCGCCGGACACAGCTCAAGAGAAGAAGACGGTTACCGAGGTATTGCGAGCGCGCACATTCTTTATTGTCGATCCGATTGTCACATTCCTGGCGCAACATGGTGTTTCGCCGAACTTTCTGACGATCGCCGGCA
>JAICPS010000553.1 GCA_025929715.1 Anaerolineae bacterium
CGGTATACCGCGCCCGACGGTGCTGATCACCGAGTGGGGCTGGGAATATAACAACATCCCAGCGCTCGATCAGGCCCTGAACGATATCAGCTGGGCGGCGAATCTATACGCGCATTTCCCTCAGGTAAAAGGGGCTGCGATTTGGAATCTCGGCACTGGATGCTGTTTTGGAGATGTATCGGAAGAAGTTGCCGACCTGATTGATCCACTACGCCGCTTCAACCTGACCACCTCATTCGCTATCCGCGCGCTTCCTGACCAGGAACCCGCCGATCCGCGGCTGTATCAGTGATCCGCTCCGAAAAAAGTCTGATGCTCACCATTGGCCTTGCGCGTATCCGGCCAATTGCGGGAGAATGCCGTTCACGTCGTACGATTCCCAACGATCCCCGCCTCCGGCCGTGAAAATCGTAAAACCAATCACGTAACCGTCCTGGCGTACACCGGCATCGTACCAGGCTAACTGGTTGACGTAAGCTTGCACACCATCAGTGCCCCATCTGCCCAACCCTGTCCAATAATCTTGAAAATGTCGCCATCCAAGCCCATTTGGCCCTGGTCGCCCACCTATAATACCGTCGATTCCCTGTTCCGTAATCACCAGAGGAATCACCAAGCCGTTTGGCTCCAGAATGTCGCGATAATACCAGCGGTAGCGAAAGGCGAGGGAACCACGGTCCGGGTATGCCGGATAACCCGGTAGCGCATCACCATATAAGTAATCTAACGTCGGCGCGCCATACTCGTGTAGCGTCAGGATGCCGCTGTGCTCGATAGCAGTTTGGATCGCGGGAACAAATAGCGCGAACTCGTCCATTTCAGGCACCCCTGCCGCAAAGCCACCGATGGCAGCACGAAAGCCATGACGCGCCATTTCGCGCACGCGCTCCTGTTCGAAGCGCGCATACCAGGGCATCCCATCCAGGTTGGGATCGGGCTCGTTCCATCCTTCCCAGTAATCCACGTACGGGTTCTGCTGGTAAATGCTTAACTGCTCTGCGACGAAGTGTCGCGCTGCCTCTTCGGGATTTCCGCTGATATCTTGATTAGAAGCCGGAAAACGTCCAATGGTAATCGTGCGCGGCGATACCTCTTTCACTTCGGCCAGGAAGCCGAAATCGCCAACTGATTTCATTACCGCCGGACGCGCCTGGCGCACGAACGCCATGATTGCCGGATCATTGTTTTGAATGACGTGCAGACCCATCTTGCTAGGACCTAGTTCATCCGAAGGCGGCAAATCGTATGGAATCTGGCTCACGTAACGTGTAGGGGTGGCAGTTACTGGGGGTGTCGGCGTGGGTGTTGGCGGCGGCGGCGTGCTTGTTGGAACCGTCGCCGTCGGCGAAGGGGCGACCATGACGAGTGGAACCCATGCTTCATTCTCACGTGACTCGGGCGTTGGTCCCGGCGTCCAGGTTGGCGGCACGCTGGGCGGCACAAACAGATCTCTTTCGGCGCCCACCGCGTCCGCGTCGGCGGCAGCAGCCCGGGCGGTAGCCGCGGCCGTAGGCAACGGCGTGCCCTGTTCAGCACAGGCAACTGCCGCTAGCAAAGCGAGGCAAAGCATAATAACTATTTTAGAGACACCGCTATGGCTCATTTTCGCAGTTACGATCTTGCTCCAGCAGAGAAAACGTCCGTTCTTCAGTCGATGTTTTTTTCTACCAGCTCACTATAGCGTTTGGACATTCCGCGGTCAACCGGTACTAGAGCACTATCTCCGTCACTTTTCTGATACTCATTGAGAACGTTCGATCTGCATCGTCGACAGAATCAAGCGAGGTTCCTGAGGTTGACCTTCGACGATTACAGGCCATGGCGGCGTCTCTCCAGTACGAGAATAGACGCCGACCGAAAGCGGAAAGGTTCCCGCGGCAGCGTCTGCCGGTATTGAAAAGCGGTGAAGCTGAACAACCATATCGCCTGGAACGAGCGTGTCGGAAAGCATGCTAAACGCATCACCCTGAGCGATGAGATTACCAGAACCGTCCAGGAGGTGAACAAACACCGACAGGTTCAATGGCAAACGGCCGGTGACGCGCCAGTAGGTGCGCAGCGCCACCTCTTCGCCGGCCGTGACCGCCAACTCATCCAGCGAGTAGCCTAGAAACGCCATCCCTTCGCCAAACTGCACCGGTAGTCCATTGGGCTCCGGTTGCGCGGCGTCCTCAAGCAGCGCCTGTTGCCAGCCGCTGACGTCCACCACCATACCGGTCACGCCAACATCCAGGCTTTCGCTCGCGGTCAAAGTCTCTCCTGGCGGCAATAGCCACGCGCGCAATTTCGAGTCATTCGGAAAATAGTACGTTGCCGGCTCGTCAGAGTGTGGCAGCACGAGCGCAGAGCCACAGTCATACCAGCGAATCGTTACATTTTCGCGGTTCAGCAGGTACGGGATCGTCTGCCGGCCGCTGCGCCAGAAGCTGTCTTCTTCATTTAGCACCACGCTGCAAATAGCCACGTCGGTCACCATTGCACGTGCATCCAGCTGCGCGGCAATTAAAGCCAGGTCGGACTGGTGAAATCCTTGGACCTCTGCGACGCGCGGCCAACGATGGAAGTAATCAACATAGGTCCACACGCTATTGACGCCAATCAAGACCAGTACGAGCAAGGGCACGGCCAACTGCGCCAGGCGGGAACGATGCTCGGCCGCGCGCTCAACGAGCGCCACGACCGCGATTCCCGGAAACACGTACGTAATCCCCTGCGCCGTCACGGTGTGCACAAAGCTTGGCGCGGGCAACGTGAAAATGCCGGGCAGCAGGCCGGCAGCCAGCCAGAGCAGGGAAAAAGCGTAAAGCGGCTGCCGCCAGCGCCATATCGCCATGCCCATTCCGATCACAAACAGGATTGCGCCAAGAGGCTCAAAAATTGGCCGCCCGGGCAGGTTATAGTGCCCCTCCAGGTCACCGCGCCAGAAGAACATGCCGATGTTGTCTACCACTCCCTGTAACGCCGGCAGCGGATCTCCGTTCATCAGCGCCTGCCAGGGCAGGGCAATTTGTGGAAAACGGGGATCCGTCTCGGGTCGGGTGGCAAAGAGCAAAATCATTGGCGCGCCGACTATGATCGCCGCCGCCAGCGGCAAGACCATCTTTCTCGCCTCGGCGCGATGCCACACGAAGAGATAGACCGTAAACAGGACATGCACAAGCACGACCAAGCTACC
>JAICPS010000202.1 GCA_025929715.1 Anaerolineae bacterium
CGCGCAGTTTGCGTTCGCCCTGAACTTTGACGGACGCGGTTTTCACACGACCATCGGTACTTTTATGAATAAGGGCATGATGGACACGACGTGCGTGTTCTGTGGGCAATGCGTCGGTGTTTGTCCCACCGGTGCGCTGAAGCCGAAGCGGCAGGCGTTGTTGGAACAGGGGATGGATCCTGACGAGATTTTCTTTCAGACGCGTGGTGGACGCCTTAAGAAGAAGGTAGAAATAGACGGTTAATGCCGCTATGCCGACCGTCTTGCGTACTGGGCCTCACAGATGTGGAGAAATGGTATGAGCACTTTAGCACCTAGTCCGACGGCTGTTCTTGCGGTATCAGTTTCCTTTTCAGATGATGCGATGCATGTGCAGTTATCCGATGGACGCGAGATTTCAGTCCCTCTAGAGTGGTTTCCACGGTTGCGTGATGCCACTTCCAAACAACGGCAAAACTGGCGTCTCATCGCTCGCGGTATCGGCATCCATTGGGAAGATATCGACGAGGATGTCGCCGTTTCTACGCTGCTGCGGTCCTGATCGTCTCATAAACTACGGACTCTAAACGTCGATTAACAGCCTCGGGAGGCGAATGGCTATGACGATGATTACAGCGGATAAAGTGGTACGAACCACATGTCCCTACTGCGGGGTGGGCTGCCAGATGAACCTGAGCGTCAAGGATGGCTACATCTACCGCATCGATGCCCCATTTGACGCTGCGCCCAATCATGGCATGCTTTGCGTGAAGGGACGTTTTGGCACCGACTACGTGAAACACCCAGGACGGGTAAAACGCCCGTTGATTCGCAGCAACCGGGAGGAAGGGCGCAGCGCCAGGCCCGTGTGGCGCGAGGTTAGCTGGGATGAAGCGTTGGACTACGTTGCCGACGAGTTGGTACGCATCGCCCGCGAGCATGGAGGCGACGCTATCGCCAGTTACGCCAGCGCCAAGGCGACGAATGAAGACAATTACGTCTTCCAGAAAGTGATGCGCGCGCTGCTGTACACGAATAACGTGGACCATTGCGCCCGCCTTTGCCACTCGGGGTCTGTGACCGGCTTGCAGCTATCGATTGGTTCCAGCGCCATGTCCAACTCCATCGCCGAGATGGAAAATCTGGAAGCCTTTATCGTCACCGGCTCGAACACCACAGAAACGCATCCCGTGATTGCCAACTTCCTGAAACGAGCGGTACGCAATAATGGCGCCAAGCTGGTGGTGGTCGATCCGCGCCATATCGGCATGGTCGACTTTGCCGACATCTGGTTGCGCCAGAATCCGGGCACGGACGTGGCCGTTTTCCAGGCCATGGCGCACGTCATCGTCGCGGAAAAGCTGTACGATGAGGATTTTATCGCCGCGCGCACGGAGAACTTCAGCGACTACCTGGAATCTCTGGAAGAATTTACGCCGGAGTGGGCGGAAGAGGTCAGCGGCGTGCCGGCGGAGTCTATTCGCGAGGCGGCGCGCATCTATGCTAAAGCCAACCGCGCTGCTATTTATTGGGGCATGGGCATCAGCCAGAGCACGCACGGTACCGACAACACCCTCTCGCTGTGTAACCTGGCATTGATGTGCGGGCACGTGGGCAAGGCCGGAACCGGCCTGAACCCCTTGCGCGGGCAGAACAACGTGCAGGGTTGCTCCGACAGCGGCGGACTGCCGGACGTGTATACCGCCTACCAAAAGGTAAGCAATCCGGAGGTTAAGGGCCGGTTCGAGCAACATTGGGGGGTAGAGTTGAACCCTCGCCCGGGGCTGACGGCGACGGAGATGGTGGACGGCGCGCTGGCTGGCGCCGTTCGTGGCATGTACGTCATGGGCGAGAATCCGATGATGAGCGAGCCGAACCTGGAGCACGCACGCCACGCCCTGGAACGCCTGGAGTTCCTGGTCTGCCAGGACATTTTTATCAACGAGACAGGCGAGATGGCCGACGTAATTTTGCCCGCTACCAGTTTTGCCGAGAAGGATGGCACGTTTACCAACTCCGACCGCCGCGTGCAGCGCTGCCGCCAGGCGGTGTCTCCGGTAGGTGAGTCTCGCCCGGACTGGGACATCATTTGTGACATAGGCCGACGCATCGAGCAGCGATTGAGCTTACAACTGGCGTCAGGCTTTGATTTCAGCCATCCCAGCGAAATCTGGGAAGAAATGCGCATCGTGACGCCGGAGTTCTACGGTATCGACTACGATCGCCTGGAGCGCGAAGGGGGCGTGCACTGGCCCTGTCCTAGCATGGACCATCCGGGCACGCCGTTCCTGTTTGCGGACACCTTCCCGCGAGGCAAGGGCCGCTTCTGGGCCGTGGAGTACGGCACGGAGTCGGAGCAGCCCGACGATGAATATCCGTACAACCTCAGCACCGGCCGCGTGCTTTATCATTGGTCCGGCAGCACAATGACCGGGCGCTCGGCAATGGAGGAGGCGTTCCCCGAGGCAGTCTGTGAGGTACATCCAGACGACGCCCGCGCTTTAGGACTGGAAACCGGCGACTGGGTAAACGTTAGCTCTCGGCGCGGCACGATCACGCTGCGGGCGCTGGTCACCGGTCGCTCGCCGCAGGGGACGGTTTTTATTCCCTTTCACTTTGCGGAGGCAGCGGCCAACTTGCTGACGCTGGATCGTATCGACAAACGGGCCAAGATTCCCGATTACAAGAACACGGCCGTCAAGATCGAAAAGACCGCGCCGCCACAGGGTTGGGACGAAGGTTACCAGATCCCGCTAATGGAGCGAGGAGTGATCAAGGATCCGGTGCAGGTTCAATAGCGTCAAAGGTGACCAGCACTTCGAAAGTGCCGGTCACCTGACTGACTGGCGCCTGCAGAAACGAAAATGACCGGCCCTACAGTATAGGCGCCGGTCATTTATTTGTTCAGAGCATCTCAAGAGATGCGTAAGTTAGAATCCTCGAACCAGGCCAAGGATAACGGCCAACACAACAAGGGCCACGAACACGTAGAAAATTATCTCGGCGATTCCGGCTGCTGCACCGGCAATACCGCCAAACCCTAGCAGGGCCGCAACGAGCGCGATCACGAGTAAAATAACTATCCATCTTAACATCTTCTACCTCCGTATCTTTCGCAGAAAGTTAGGGTAGCCGCACAGAAGTCCACGGCCTGTTTATTCTTCAAAATCACTTCTAGGCGCCCAGAGAAGGCGCTGCTTGCATGTTACAGTAATTGTGACCGATCATAGGCCAAAATTGTATGGGGCCTTACCCTACTTTCTGGAGAAGAAGGACCTGATTTGGGACGGAGAATGGTACTTAATGTTAGTCGAGTTGTATCCAAACACCACTATGATCGCTCAGATGACCGCCGCCAGCCGTCTCTCCAGGCCAGGCGCCTACAGCAGTTATGCACGGTATCCAGGAAATGCGAGACAGAATTTTTCCGCGGATATGACAGCAAGGCAAGGGCTCTTTGAACGCTAATGCCTCATTGACGGTTCCCCCGCCGCTGCTATATAAACGCAGGTGCATGTGATGTACTGGAATGTCGCGGGGCATCATTGGTGTGATGGCTGCATGCGGGAGCGGCTGAGATGGGCAATTTTGAGTGGCGCACAGAAGAAGATGGCGCGGAAGATGGCCTGAGGCCGGAACCTCAGCCAGGTCCTGGGCCGTCGCGACAGCTCGTGTTGCTTGTTCTACTCGTCGTGATCGTGGCCGCCGGTGGCGTGTATTTGGTTTACGCAAGGACCCATGACCGCGTCGCCGAAACAATCGAACGCGTCAGACAGGACGTGCGCGGCAGTCACGAAGTGGTGCGCCAGGCGGGGATGCAGGCCGACCTGGAACTGTTCCAGCGATTTGTCTCCAGCGCCGACCCTGATTGGACCCTGGCGCAGGAACAGTTCGTGAGCGCCGGCCGCTGGCTAGACCACTCGACGCTGGACCTGGACTGGCAGCGGACTGTTTCATCCACAGCCGCGATCACACTGTCGGCCGATCTACTGGAAGCCGAGGTGGTTTCTCACGAGGCCTATCAATACACCAAGAGCAGTGGGGAGCAAGCAACGGCGCTGCTGGCGCACACGCGCGTTTACCGCCTGGGGCCGGACCGCTGGCTCTTTGCGCCGCCGCGCTCCGAATTCTGGGGAGAGGAAACGGGATATATGCGGCCCAGGCTGTGGCTGACTTATCCGTCTCGAGACGCAGCGTTGGCGCAGCGGCTGGCCCGCGACTTGAGCGATCTCGTCGAGCGTGCCTGCAAGGAGCTGGCGGACCTGCGTTGCCCGGAGAACTACCGGCTTTCGGTGCATCTGACGCGCAATCCGGCGCTGTTGCTGAATACGCAGCCGGGCACGCTGCCCTTGTGGGCTGAGCAGCCCCTGGCCTTACCTGCTCCCAGCCTCGCCGGCGTCCCCCTGGACGAGGCGTCTTATGAGGCGTTATACCTAGGCTATGCCCGCCACGTCGTCGCGGCAGCCATTGCCGACCTGGTTGAGTGGCCGTGCTGCCAGCCCGGTCTTTACTTCCAGGTTCTACTGGAAGAGCAGTGGCAGCAGCTGAGGCTGGCTGCCGCCCCGCCAGCGCCGCAGGCGCGCGTCTATAGCCAGATGCTGCAGGCGCAGGTAGACGTCGCGAACGGACCGGTTTCATGGGCATCCGTTCCGGTTGTGGACGAGACGCCCGCGCTGCAAGAGGTGCGAGTCATTGTTGACTTCCTGCAGCAGCGTTTTCCGGAGTCGTCTGCTGGCCACTGGCAGCGCGAGTTGTCCGAAGCCGAAAGCTACGCAGATTGGGTCGCCGCTGTGACCGGCGAGGCCGCCGGACCCTCACTCGCGATGGGCTGGTACAGTTATCTCTACGAGCATTCCGACGATGATAACGGCGAATCGACGGTTGAAGCGCCGGACCAGGATTTGCTTCTGATGTGTGATATCGCGGGCGGTGGACGCGTAGTCACACGTTTCGACACGGCGGACGAGCGGTTCAGCCGGCTGCCAGAAATCGCCTCGTTGGGCGCAGAGATTGCGCCGGCGACGTTTGCGCCGGCGTCGCCGCTTGGCGTTTTTATTCCTGACTACCGCTCACCGCGGACCGGCGACGAGGCCTGGGGCCTGCGCATTTTGCGGTGGCAGGACGGACAGCAGCAGCTGGTCTGGGATAGCGGTGACCAGGAAAGCGACCGCTACCGTTTTGTAGGCGCCAGCCCTGACGGGCGCTTTATCGTCGTGCGCGAAGAGCTTGATTCACAACTTGGCCTGGCGTACTACAACGTGGGCGAAGTGGCAGCCTGTCTACAGAGCGGCTGCCATTGGCATCGTTTGAGTTCTCCGCCTGCCTGGTCGCCGGACGGCCGTTACGTCGTCGACGCGACTCCGCTAGGACACGTCATGTATCCGGCCGCGGCTTTTTCGGGCTCGGAAGAACCGCTCTGGTACTTGCCGCAGGGAGGTTCGGCCTTCTGGCTGGATGAGGAGACGTTCGCCTATGCAGCACATTTCGGCGGCGAACTCGTTTCACTGTTAGTGGGTTCCGTGAGCGAGCGCCAGGTGCAGACGTTGGTTGACGTGGGCGATCTACGCCCATATCTGCCGGTGGGCGGCATTATAGCGCCCAATATCGGCCTGGTGCGCCATCCGGCCGATCGTAACGTGGTGTTTCTGGCAGTTCAGACGGTACGCTCAGAACCACCCACTGACACCTTCGTCTTTCTCGTCCGCCGTGACACGGGCCAGTCGTTTAATCTGTTCCGGGCGACCAATGGCGCGCCCACGTCGCTCTCCATTTCTCCTGCCGGCCGCTGGCTGGCTCTAAAAACCGAGGAGGGCCTGCTGCTTTACGATCTGGTCGAGGATCGAGGTGGGGTTTATACGGAGGGCGAACAGCAGATCGAAGCGCTGTGGTCGGCGTCTGGAGATTGGCTGTTTACAGGCGGCGAGGGCCTGTACTATCTGATTGCGCCGGGCGAGGACACGCGGCGGATTAGCACCCATGCATTTAGTTGTGATGCGGCGGTTTGGTTGGGGAACTAGGTTCGGTTGACGTTGTTGACGCACGAAAAGGTGCCCGGCACCATATTACTCAATGATAATTTCTAGAGTAGCTGGCGCGCTGATCGGCGCTGCCATCGGCGCCACAATCGCGAACCTGTTTCAGCAGTGGCTGGCGCTGCCCGACGCGTTTGTGGTTCCGTTCGGAGCCGTGCTGGGCGCGCTGGTGGGCGCCAACCAGCGGCAAGTGCTGGATCGGGCGAAGGCGGGCCTGGAGATCGGTTATCTGGGCGAAATGATGGTGGGCGGCGCGCTGGGCGGGATTCTGGGGGCAATTCCCGGAATTATTGCCGGGCTGCTTGGCGGCGTGGCAACCGGCATTATCCAGCGCTCCTTCGCAACGCTCCTGTTTGGTGTAATTTTCGGAATCCTTTTCTCGGTGTTTCCTACCGCCGCCCTGGGCGCGCTGGTAGGCGCGGCGATTGCTGCAGCCCTGAGGCTGCTGGCGCCTTTGCTGGACCGTCTGTCTGCACGTGCCGTCACACCGGCAACTACGGCGAATCCCACGGCTGCGCGCAGCCAAGAGGCAGATCTGGCAACCGGCGAAAGGTGGCCTGCCTGGCCCTTCTGGGCGATGGCTGTCATTTCCGTGCTGTTTTTAGGCTTTACATGGCTGCAATCCGCTCAGCGTCCCTGTGCATGGCTGGATCTGCTGGTAGGACAGGGCCCATGCGAGCGGGTGTTCGACGGCCTGAGCGGCGCGGCCCATACCTTGTCTTTCACGCCAGACGGCGAGAGGTTGATCGCCGTGGATGGTTCAGGCAGTGCTTGGTGGTGGGGTATGGCGGACGGCGAGCTGGATTACGAATTGCAGGCTCAGGGACTCACGGTGATCAGCGCGGCGCTGACGCCTGATGGATCGTTATTGGCTGCCGGCGACGGCGACGGCAACGTGCGCCTGGTGGCAACGGGCGACGGCGAGACGCTGTACGTGCTGGAGGGCCACACAACCCCAGTTACCGCCCTAGCATTGCGTCTCGGCGGCGAGCTGCTGGCTTCGGGCGCAAACGACCGGTCAATCCGTATTTGGCGCGTGTCCGATGGACAGATGCTACAGAGGCTGGCGGGACACGAGGCGGGGATTGCAGGCCTGGCATTTTCGCCCGATGGCGAGCTGCTGGCGTCGGCGGGCCTTGACGACACCGTGCGCCTATGGCGCGTGTCCGATGGCGCGTCGCTGCAGACACTGGGCGATCACCATGCCGCTGCGCGCGACGTTGCCTTCAGCTCCGACGGCCTGCTGTTAGCTTCGGCTGCCAGCGATGGCGTCGTGCGCCTTTGGCGGGTGGAGGATGGGTCGCTGCTGAGAACCTTCACTGCCGGTGCGCAGCCGCTTCGCGCAGTGGTCTTCAGCCCGGATGGGGTAATGCTGGCTGCGGCGGGCGAAGATCAACTGGTGCGGCTGTGGACTGTGACGGACGGCGATCTCGTTCAGACCCTGGAAGGCGCGCGAGCGTCGGTGACGGCGCTGGCGTTCAGCCCCGACGGTGCGCGGCTGGCTTCGGGGACGGCGGATGGGGCAGTGCAGGTGTGGGGGATTGAGCGGTGAGCTACTCTCGCTCAATTTTGCTCGCTAGAGCTACCGGCCGGTATAACAAAGTGATGTTTTCAATAGATTAGCACCCTAAAAACAAAGACAAATTCAGCAGATTAATTGAGTTTTTTAGTGAAATCCTGGATATCTGTAAAACGATTAGTGTCGACCCGATTTTGGATGGCAGCTTGGCAGTATTTCTGTACACCCAGAACACAAATATGGCAGTGAATGATATAGATCTGTCACACGCTGTAGAAGACTATCCTAAGATAGTGGCAGCATTAACCAAGAAAGGAATACGTGGAGAGATAACAGAGTGGCATGTCTTACAGGTTC
>JAICPS010000719.1 GCA_025929715.1 Anaerolineae bacterium
TCAGGAGTTCTGTTGACAAGCTGCAGCAATCCCGAACGACCCAAAGATGCGAGGCCGGCGACGACCAGAAGAACCCATCCCCTAAACTGCAATTTCTCCATTGCTTCGACGCTTGGCCCACCGCCCGGCCAGGTGAAGACGGGCCTGATCAGTATCGGAACGACCTGCATCCACAGGTAGACCAACAGCAGCGTCAGCCCCAAATGCCCAACGACCGCCAGCCCCACTCGCGTCTGTCGCGGCAGCCGCTGCGGCGGGCGCAACTGCATCAGGAGCGTTTTCGTAGCCAGCGAAATGCCCGTCGTCATAAAAGCCAGCAGGCCGTACTCGATCAATAGTGGCACGCGCACGCGTAGCAGGTTTTGGAACAACCCACCGGGAAAGGTCCAATCAGTGTGAAACAGAAAGAAATCGCCAAACGCGAACCCCACGAGGAACATCGCGCCCAGATGGCCGCTGAACACGCCCAGTAACACGGCCAGGATCAAGACCGGCCAGGACTCCGAGAAGACGACCCGGAAGAAGGGATGAAACGCCCCGAACAGCAGACCGAGAATGAGCGCCAGTGGGGACAGAACGGCGGCGACCCGCGGCCACACGGAAATAAATAACCCATCGACCAGCACGAGCAGCGCCTGCACCGACAGGCGCCGCGCCATGTGCGGCAGCCGGATCCACCAGAATTGCGTGAGTCTTTGCGCCAGATCACCCATTTTCTTCCTCCCTTGCAGCCAACAGCCGGCGCGAGGAGTAACCGAGCACGGCGCCATAGACGATATGGCCCAGCACGGAAACCTGCAAGAACTCGTCGAGTGCCTGCATGCCCAGCCAGCCGGGATAAACCGTCACCATCATCAACTCCAGGATCATGGCCCACGCGATCCCGGCCCACACACCGCGCTTGCCTGCGACAATCGTATAGGCCAGCGCAAAGCCGATCCCATTGGCGAAGTGATACAGCAGGCCCGCGAGGCGAACCAAGGGACCACTATAACCGGCGCCAACCAACGCCTGCCCAAACACATTGAAGATGTCAAACGGCCAGAAGGCGATTCCCGTAACCTCTATCAGAAAGAAGCGCGACAGATCGTACGCCGAGGTTGCCAGCACGCCCGAAAGCGCTCCGATCCCTAACAACGCGCTCATTTCTTCCTGGCTTTGCGCATCTGAGCCCTTCCAGATCAGCGCTGAAATCACGACTGCGCCGGCAAGAACAAGCCCGGCCGCGGCCAGCAGCGAAATGCCTGAGACGATGTAAATGAGCAGGGCGGCACCAGTCGATAAAAATAAGGCGGCAAAAAGTAGTCGTTGGTGGTCGGTAATCAAAAGAACCCTTTCAGACTGCCTGATCGTCAGCCCATTTCGTCAAAGCTGGCAACGGCAGCCTCGACGTCCCCATATATTTTGAGAATACTATCGAGTCCGCTCAGTGACAGCACACGATAGACGCCTCTTTGCACCGCTGCCAGCCGCAGGTCGCCTCCTTCCTGGCGGCTTTCTTTCAGCACGACAAGAATTGCGCTCAGCCCGGCGCTGCTTGCATAATCCACCCTGCTCAAATCAGCCACCAGCTGTGCATCTCCCGCCGCCAGTTGTGCTTGCATTGACCGCAGGAAATCGTCCGCCGTAAGCGCGTCGATGCTGCCCTCAACCGCGATGACCGTCACCTGACCCTCTCGACTCCATGATACTTCCATTCTTATCCCTCAATACGTTTCGTCAGTATCAACGTATTGCCTTCTTCATTGCTCACGTAATCGACCGCATCCATCGTCTCGTAAATGAAAAATAGCCCGAAACCACCGGCCGGTCGCTGTTCCAATGGCAGCGTTATATCCGGCTTGGGCGCGCTGCTCGGTTCAAAAGGATGGCCGAAGTCAGTCAACCGTACCTCGACTTTGTCCGCGCTGACGGACACGTCCAACATAACCGATCCAGGATTCATGCCCGCATAACCATGCTGCACGACGTTGGTGCAGGCTTCATCGACAGCTAGCTTAAGATCATAAGATGTATCTTCGTCAATATCGTGTGAACGGCAAATTTGATCGATGA
>JAICPS010000228.1 GCA_025929715.1 Anaerolineae bacterium
GAGACTTCATCAGTATCGATTTTCATTCGGTACTTGTTCAAGTTATTGGCGTGGAACGAGAATGCGTCTCAATGCGCGTGCTGCGAGGGGGCATCGTAGGCCAGAATAAGGCTGTGACGGTGGAGCGCGACATCGTGATGCCGCCGCTCACCGAAAAGGACCATGCTGCCATAAAACTTGGTCGCGAGATGGGACTCACGCATTTCGCGTTGTCGTTCGCCAATGGCGGCGACGACGTTCAGTATTTGCGCGACCTGACCGGCGCCGATGCTTTCATCATATCCAAGATTGAATCGCGGAGAGGTTTGCAGAATCTTGAAGAGATCGCCAGGCGCTCAGACGCCTTATTAATAGACCGTGGAGACCTATCCCGACAGATACCGGTCGAAATTCTACCCAAGACACAAAAGAGTGTAATCCGGCAGGCAAAACAACTCGGCTGCCCCGTTTATGTGGCGACCAACCTTCTGGAGTCTATGGTGTCAATGCCGAATCCCACGCGAGCCGAAGTAAATGATATTTATAACACGCTTGCGGACGGCGCCGATGGCCTGGTGCTCGCGGCGGAGACGGCGATTGGCAAACATCCCGTTCAGTGCGCCTCGATGGTAAGCAAAGTTATGGCGGGATTTCAGCGAAGCGGTCCAGACGACGAACAGTTCTACCATATTGATGCTATTTCACTGCTCATAGAGCCCCATGGTGGACGACTTGTTCATAGAGAAGCGAATCCCACGGAACTGGAGGATATCGATCGCCTCCCGCGACTGGCTATCGCAGAACGGGATCTGATGGATTGCGAGCAGTTCGCCTATGGTACATACTCGCCATTGTCCGGGTTCATGACGCACGACACGCTCGAATCTGTGCTGGAATCGTATCGACTGCCTGGCGGGGAAGCCTGGACTCTACCAATTTTGTTACAAGTGCAGGCGGACCCAACTCGACTCTTTGCCGCTGGGGATCGTGTAGCGCTCACGAACGAACAGGGGACTATTCACGCGCTGATGGACGTAGAGGAGATTTACCGGTGCGATCTCGAAAGCGTGGCGGCGAAGATGTTTGGTACGTTGGATCTCCGACATCCGGGCGTGGAGAGATTCCTGGGCGGGGGCGATCATTTTCTCGGCGGTGCAGTTACGCTTGTTCAGCCGATGACTGTAGCGGACCGGCACTATCTGCTTTCTCCGGCGCAGACGCGGTTCCTTTTCACGCGCCTCGGATGGTCACGGGTCGTTGCATTTCACACCAGGAACCCAGCGCACCGGGCGCATGAGTCGATACAGTTGGCAGCACTGGAGCGTACCGCGGCGGACGGCCTATATATTAACCCGGTGATTGGACCGAAAAAGCGAGGGGATTTCTTACCCGAGCCGATTCTGCTCAGTTACGAGATTCTGCTGGCGTTTGGTTGCTATCCAAAAGGCAAGGTCGTGCTTGGCAGCTTCTTCACGTATTCACGCTACGCTGGCCCAAGAGAAGCGGTCTTCACTGCCCTGTGCCGGAAAAACATGGGATGCAGTCACTTCATAGTCGGTAGAAATCATACGGGCGTAGGCGACTTTTATCCGAGCAACGCCAATCGCGAGCTGTTTGAAACTGTGGGCGACATTGGAGTCACCCCCGTGTTCTTTGATACCGTGGGATATAACATGGAAACGGCGAGGTATGACGTTGATACAGGCCAGCCGCTAGAGTCGATTTCTGGCACTCTGATGCGAGAGTGGCTGCGAGCGGGCAAGGATCTTCCTGAGTGGTTCATGCAGGACCTGGTACAGGAGGCGTTGCGGGCAGAAGTTCAAGCTGGTAAGCCACTCTTTTACGAGTAACGTTTTGGTACCGGCCAAGGAGCGCACGAAATTGCGAAAAGTTGATCTCGTCGAAGGTGCGGAAGATATGGGCACCCCGGTTCTAAATCTGTCGCCGGGCCTTTCGTTGCGAGCAAACATTTCCTGGACTTTCGTGGGGAACGCCGTTAATGCCGCTTCCTGGTTTGCCATGACAATCGTGCTGGCGAGACTCGGCTCGCCGGAGCATGTTGGCCAATTCGCCCTTGGTCTGGCGACAACCGCCCCGATCTTTATGTTTGCGACACTACGGTTACGTGATGTTCAGGCAACTGACATAAACAACGAATTTCTGTTTGGCGACTATTTTGGTTTGCGCCTAATTACAACGCTGATTGCATTAATAATCGTGGTGGCAATTGTAGCTGTTTCAAGCTTCGAACGGGAAACGGCCCTGGTCATCCTGGCCACTGGGGCGTCGAAGGCCAGTGAAGCAGTCAGTGATGCTTTTTATGGCCTATTTATGCAGCAGGAGCGCCTGGATCGCATCGCCAAGTCGATGATTGTTAAGGGACCTTTGTCACTCGCAGGACTCGGCCTGGGCTTTTATTTAACAGGGAGCGTATTCTGGGGCGTCATTGGTCTGGCGACGGCGCGCGCCGTAATTATGCTGGGCTATGATATACGCAAAGCTGGGATGATCCTGAGCGCAGCGGCGGAGCCGCAGAGTCAACGCTTTCCGGCGGAACTGCCACGGCCGCGTTGGAACGGCCATATGCTCCGAAGTTTGGTACGACTAACGTTGCCGCTTGGCGTGGTCACGATGCTTATCTCTTTTACCTCCAATATTCCGCGTTACTTTATAGAAGGCCATTTGGGTTCGCATCAGCTGGGCGTCTTCGCTGCCATCGCGTCCTTCCAAAAAGTAGCACCAACCGTCGTCCAGGCGCTTGGACGTTCCGCAAGCCCAAGATTAGCCAGATATTACGCGCTGAAGAAGGCCAGGGCATTTCGCAGGCTAAGCATAAGATTGTTTGGTATCGGAGTCGTGTTGGGCGGCGTAGGAGTCTTCGTCGCATTGGTAGGCGGATCGCCAATTTTGACCTTGATATATGGGCCAGAATATGCCCAGCCCGGGCTGTTTGGCCTGATCATGTTAGGCGCCGGACTCGATTACGTGGCCACGATGGCTCTTTTTGTGATCACCTCCGCTCGATACTTTCGGATTCAGTTGCCACTGCAGTTGCTCACAACCAGCTCTGTTTTAGTTGCCTGTTACTGGCTAATTCCTTCGTATGGATTGATCGGGGCTGCCTTGGCCTTAATCATCGGCTACGCGATTCGCGTCGGAAGCGTGTTGCTTACAGCATGGCACGCTCAACGAGCGCTTAACGGGCTATCATTAATGGGTCACGCCCAGATTTAAACTCTAAACAGACATGACAGTCGATACGTATCATGCCGAACCAGACGTGACTTTCGGGGCGACGTTGATCGATCGTCTTGCCGTCGCTTTGATGAAGGAAGAGATCATTTACAGTCACTGGAAGAGCAACATTAACCTGACTAAGACTTCCACCCTCGAAGTCGATCTTGACCTTTTCGTAGACCGTACGTCTATGCCACAGGCGTTGATCATTCTTTCGCAACTGGGTTTTAAGGCAGCAGTTGCCCGGTGGGGAGCCGATTCGCCTGGCATAAGCCATCACTATGGACTTGACGAAGATAGCGGTCAGCTCATTCATGTGCATCTATTTAGTAGGATGCTCACCGGAGAAAGTTATGTGAAGAGCCATCTGTTTCCGTTTGAAGCCATGGTACTCGAGAATGTCTATTATTCGGGAGCGCTTCGGGTAACGAGTAAGCAGGCGGAGTTGGTCCTATTTACCTTGCGAGCGTTTATAAAGTATGGCTCATTATTTGATCTGTTGTCACTGAGGCGCCGGTCTGAGAGTTTGAGAGAAGAGGTCCGCTGGTTACAAGATGGTGGCAACCTTGGCGAAGCCCTGTCCCTATTGCGACAACACTGCCCGGTAATAGAGGAGGCGTTGTTTCTAACGTGCATCGAGACGCTCGACAGTGATAAAGCACTAATAAAGAGGATCATACTTGCCCGGCAGGTGCGGCGACGGCTCAAGATCTACACGAGGCACTCTTTACTGGGGCGGCAGCTAGCTTATGGCCAATTGTGCTTGGCTGAGCTCCGGCGCCGTTTAGGGAAAAAAAGGAAAAATAAGGCGTTACAATCTGGGGGTGCGGTCATCGCTATCGTCGGGGCTGAGGCAACCGGAAAATCGACGCTGGTTGCGGAGACCGGATGCTGGCTGGCAAAGACTTTTGCAGTACGGACGTTGCATGCCGGCAAACCACCCGCAACGTTGTTAACGTCGCCCGTTCGTATGCTCTTGCCCCTACTTCGCCGGGAGCTGCCCGCGTTTCGAACGAATAACCTTGAGGGGCACATTACGTCGAGCCATTCGCCCCCAAGGCATCAAAAAGAGAAGGGAATGGCTTCCCTGGTCTTTGCAATGCGCGCAGTAATTTTGGCGTGGGAGCGCCGGCAGCTCCTCATTCACGCCGGACGGGCCGCGGCGAACGGGGAGCTAGTCATTTGCGACCGCTACCCGTCTGACACAGTGGGCGTGATGGATAGTCCGCGTTTGCGCCATCTGCTTGGTCAGCGGGGCGTTGTTCCAGATCTGTACAACCGGCTGGCCAACTTCGAGCAACGGCTATACCGGCAGATCCCTCCGCCTGACGTTGCGCTGCGGCTTAACGTTAATATTGAGACCGCGCAGCGGCGGACTCGCGAAAGGATTAAGGCAGATAAGGAGACCGACGCTTACATTGCCTCCCGACACCGGCAATCCCCAGAATGGGAAAAGCTTGGAACAAAACACGTTTACGACATTGATACCGACCAATCGCTTGCAGAGACGATCCGTTGTGTCAAAAAGGCCATCTGGGATTCACTCTAGCGATCTAAGAATGGAAACCAAATGTGAAAATCGCTTTCATCGTAACACGGTCGGATGATATTGGGGGCGTTCAAATCCATGTCCAGGATTTATCGACGGCACTCAGAGCTGCGGGCCACGACGCTGTTGTACTTGCCGGCACCAACGGCGTTCTCGCAGACGAGCTAGGCTCGCGCGGAGTGCCATATTATTGCCTACGTTATCTAGCGCGGGACGTTGGACCATTTAACGACGCGCGCTGCTTCAGAGAAGTGCGCGTGATGCTTCGTGAAATCCACCCGGACATCGTGTCAACTCATTCGACAAAGGCGGGCTTCATCGGCCGAATCGCCGCCAGGACGCTTGGTATCCCAACCATTTTCACAGCACACGGTTGGGGATTTACTGCGGGGCGTCCACGTCTCCAGGCGCTGGCGTTCTGGACGGTTGAACGGGCAACGGCGGCTTGGACGGCACGAATCATTACGGTTTGTGAATCGGATCGAATGGCTGCGCTTCGGACTCGTTTGACGACTGGCGACCGCCTTGTAACGATTCACAACGCCATGCCCGACGTCGCCGAAACTGTCCGAGCTCGGCCCGGCAGTTCGCCCGTGCGCTTAGTAATGGTCGCCCGATTCTCGCGTTGGAAGGACCAGCCGACGCTGCTGCATGCCCTATCGGGCTTGAAGGACCTGGACTGGCGGCTCACGTTGGTTGGAGATGGCCCGTTGCGCGGACAGGTCGAAGAGCTGGCTCAAAGTCTAGGACTTGGATCGCGAGTGTCGTTCCTCGGCTTCCGCCGTGACGTTGCCGAGCAGCTTGCCAGGGCGCAACTGTTTCTACTTATCAGCAAGTGGGAAGGTTTTCCCCGCTCCATACTCGAAGCGATGCGTGCAGGCCTGCCCGTGATCGCCTCAGACGTGGGTGGGGTCCAAGAAGCAGTGGTGCACGGTGAGACGGGTTTTGTGATTTCACCGGGTGATGTGGACCATCTACGTGATTGTCTCCATAGCCTTATCATTCGTTCTGACTTGCGCGTGAACTTCGGCGCGTCCGGCCGCGCCCGTTACGAGGATAGGTTTACGTTTGATCGCCTTGTGGAGCGGACCACCCAGGTTTATGAATCTGTCTTGGGGAGGACATAACAACCGTGAATTCAGCCATGATCGACAACGCGCTAAACGCAGCAGCCTGTCCGATTTGTTACGCTTCAGATGGTCGGTGGCTGAAACGGGGTTACTATGTAAAATGCTCAAACTGTAAAGTCGCCTTTCGGAAGCATAAAGAGTCTGCCGCTGAACTGCAGGAGTATTGGCAGAATGGGTTTTGGACCAACGAAGAAATAGAGAAGCGGAAAAATCGAGAGCCGGTATTTCGCGACGCCTTTGAACTCTTAAGCAAGCAGAAACCCGGAGGTGGCTCCGTGCTGGACATTGGTTGCGGTATTGGCACTTTTCTCGCGGTATGTCGGGAAGGTGGGTGGAGAGTGACCGGGGTCGAGCCTTCGTTGATCGCCTGTGAAGTCGCCAGACGAGAGTACGGATTGGAGCTGATAAACGAATCGTTTTCGAGCGCGAGATTGAGGGGAAAAAAATTCGATGCCATCTTCGCCGCGCAGGTTCTGCATCATTTACCGGACCCCGCCGCATTTCTCGCAGAGGTTGACGGCGTGTTGGCCGACGACGGGATTGTGATCCTGCGCACACCCAACTTGATAGCGCTAGAATTGAGTCTTTTCATCCAGTACCTTCTCGGGCGCAAGAACGAGTTTTTCTGCGGACCGGCACTATACACGTTTCATCCTAAAACACTGTCTCTACTCTTTCGCCGGCTGCACTTCCGCCAAATTACGTTCGTGAATTCCAGACCATATCTTGAGATGCCAGCGGTGCTGCGGGACGAGCGGCGCTCGCTCGATACAAATCTCAGGCGCCTTGCGTTAATCGCCATTAAGCTTGGCAGTTACGGCGCGGTGCAGGCCATTCAAAAGCTGAGCCTGGGACGGGCAGTTGTTGGCCCTTCGGTCTTCGTAGTTGCCCAAAAGTAGTATTGCTAGGCACGTCAGTCCTACCGGAGGAACAAGATGTTTGTATACGTCTGGGAGGTGATTCGTTACTCCTTATCACGAAGCTTCGTTACGTCGCTGGTCTACAGCCTCGCATATTACATCCACGAGAATGTCGTCTGGCGAGCAAGAATACACGCGGCGAAGGGTGCCAGGATCCACGCTACGGCGTCGATTAGAAATGCACAGAACGTTTACGTAGGGAAAAACTCCCACATCAATCATTTGTGTTGCGTTTGGGCGGGTGAAAAGTCGAAAATCGTTCTTGGTGACAATCTGCTTATGGGTCCCGGCGTTGGCATATTCTCAACCAATCATAGGTTAGTTCTGGGCGAACCTATGACCCACCAGGAACGGAGAGATGCGTCGATCGTGATTGGAGACGACGTCGTGATCGAGGTGTTGGAGGTGCGGGGCAACCGTGTGCGGATCGGCTTCCAGGCGCCCGCGGGCGTCACGATCC
>JAICPS010000203.1 GCA_025929715.1 Anaerolineae bacterium
CCACAGCTACATGAGACGAAAATTCGTGTAATTCGTGGCAAAAATCTTTACTGAACCTCGAAAAAGCTCATCCAACCCAGCTCGATGAACTCGGTCTGGTGGGCATGGAACATGTAGAGGCCGGGTTCGAACCCTTCAAACGAAAACTCCAGGATGCCGCGTTGGGCCTGGCACTGCATGATCGTGTCCACTGTTTTTAAGGTCGGCTGCAACGTGGTGCCGTGGTCGTAGTAGTCAAAAAAGTTCGCGTGTAGGTGGAAAGAGTTGACGGGATCGAATTCGGTGACGTTGACCAGATAGACGCGCTGCAATTGGTCGCGGCGAATCTGGATCGGTTCGTTCATGTAGGCGAAGGCGATGGAGTTGGCGGCGTAGATCTCGTTCTCGCCGTCGAAGTTGGTGTCAAAGGCGTTCATGACCATCACCATCTCGTTGACGCCCTCATTTTCGGGGTAAGTGTGGTTGCGCGTGCGGGCCACGGCCTGCTCTTCGCCACTGTATTTTTCGGGATCGGGATCGACGATAAAGGCGCCGTAAAGCCCCTTGTGAATGTGGCGCTTGAGCGGCAGCGAGTGGCAGTGGTAGAGGTGGCAGCCAAAGGGGCTCGCTTCAAATTCGTAGGTAAAGGTCTCGCCGGGCTTGATACTGCCGCGTCCCACGCCGGGCGCGCCATCCATGAAGGCGCTGTGAATACCGTGAAAATGAATCGTGTGCTCATGCGTCCCGGCATTGGTGAAATGCAGGCGCAGCAGCTCCCCTTCCACACAGCGTAGCGTGGGGCCGGGTACCTGCCCCACGATCTGCCCTGCGTGCAGCTCCGAGGCGCGCCGCGAAGCCGCCGAAGTCGCGCTGCCATATACCCAACCCGGGAACATTACCCCTGGCGCCACTTCTATCTCGCGGTCCACCGCCACAAAGCGCCACTCACGCACGGTGCGCCCGTCTTCCTCGTGCACGTCGCCGTAGTCAAAATCGTAGAGCAGATCTCCTGGGTGAAAGCCGTTGGCCTCGTGATCCACCACCCCTACCGTGCCGCTCATGCCATGCGCGTGCTCGCCGTTTTGTTGCTGGGGCGAGCTTTGCCGCAACTGGGCATCCTGTTGTTCAAGGTGTTCAAGGTGTTCAAGATGCGCAAGGTGCTCATGCTCAGTGTAATTGTTGCTGTCACTATGCGAATAGCGGTTTCGGCTGCCCAGGCTGCCCAACCCCACCGCGCCTGCAAGCCCGGCGACGCCGACGCCGCCAATCTTCAAAAAGTCACGCCGGGTTACTCCCGATTTTCTTTCGTCGCTCATAGCCATTCCTCGTCGTCGAATGTGAATGTTAATTGGATTAGTGTATTGGAACCGGTTGTTTATGCCGTCAATAATATGCGATTTAGCCGTATCTAAATTGTATGCAGGTAGTTGGTGCCTGTCAAGCGTGTGGGAGACGATTTGCAAAATCATCCTACGGTGCTATTATTCGTCTACCATGATTGACAAACTATTTCGCTTTAGTTTCTTTGTTGCGGGTTCCACCTGCGCCGTGTGCGAAGGAGGTTCGTTAGCCCTGTAGACTGGAAGCAAGGCAGCGAATGTGACTGAGAGACGCGGCGCAGGCCGCGTCTTTTTTGTTCACCGTAATTTTCCCGGAAACTGGCTTCCCTGCGGACGCTGGGGTTGCCGGGAAAGTCGAGGAATGACCGACATGCTCGATACACTGGAAGCCATTTATCAAGAATCATTAGCAGCGCTGCGGGACGCGGCCTCGAGCGCCGAATTGGAAGCGTGGCGCCAGGCGACGCTGGGACGCAAGGGGAGCGTGCAACTGCAAACGCGGCGTCTGGGTGAGCTGCCGACGGAGGAACGGCCGGCGTTCGGGCGACGCGTGAACGAGATCAAACAAGCGTTGCAGCAGGCTTACGAGGAGCAGGCGGCGCGGCTGCGCGCGCAGGATCTGGAAGCACAGATGGCGTCGGAGGCAATTGACGTGACGCTGCCCGGCCGCAAGCCATGGCGCGGGCGGCTGCATCCCGCCACGCAAACGCTGCGCCAGATCTACCGCATCTGGGGCGACATGGGCTTCCAGATCTACCGCAGCCGCGATGTGGAAACCGACGAGTATAACTTTGAGCTGCTCAACATTCCGCAGCACCACCCGGCGCGCGACATGTGGGACACGTTCCACACCACGGAGCCAGGTGTGCTGCTACGCACGCACACTAGCCCGGGCCAGATTCGCGCCATGCATGAGTATTATCCCGAGCCTATCCGCCTGATCGTGCCCGGTATGTGCTACCGCTACGAACAGCAGACGGCGCGCAGCGAGTTCCAGTTCAACCAGGTGGAGGGGCTGGCAGTGGGCAAGAATATCACGCTGGCCGATCTGAAGGGTACCCTGGCCGAATTCGCGCGACGCATGTACGGGGCAGACCGCGCGATCCGCTTTCGCGCCAACTACTTCCCCTTCACCGAACCAAGCGCCGAAATGGACGTCTATTTCGGGCTGGAAACAGAATACGACCGCCGCCTGACGAAAGGCACCGGCTGGCTGGAGATCCTGGGCTGCGGCATGGTGCACCCTACCGTCCTGCGCAATGGTGGCTACGACCCCGAGATTTATTCCGGCTTCGCCTTCGGCATGGGCCCCGAGCGCATCGCGATGGCCAAATATGGCATTGAGGATATTCGTTATTTCTGGTCGAATGATTTGAGGTTTTTGGAGCAGTTTTGAGTTAACCGCAGAGAGCACGGAGAGCGTAAAGAAAAGAAACTCTCGGCGCGCTCCGCGTCCTCTGCGGTAAATAGGAACCACCATGCGCGTACCAATTTCATGGTTAAAAGAATATGTCGATATTGATCTGCCCGTCGAGGAGTTGGCGGAGAAACTGACGATTGCCGGCTTGGAGGTTGAAAAGGTCGAGTATATCGGCATTCCGGGCGGTGATGATGATGGGCGCAGGCTCGTGTGGGACCCAGAGAAGCTGGTGTTGGGGCAGATCCTGCAGGTGAAGCAGCATCCCAACGCGGACCGGCTGGTGTTGGCGACGGTGGACTATGGCGGGCACGAGAATGAGGTCGTGGTCACCGGGGCGCCTAACCTGTTCCCCTACGTGGGAGCCGGCGACCTGCGCGACAAGCGGCTGTACTCGCCCTTCGCCCTGGAAGGCGCGGTGCTTTACGACGGGCAGCAGGACGGGCAGGAGAAGATGACGCTCAAGGGGCGCAAACTGCGGGGCATCTATAACCGCTGTATGCTCTGCTCCGAAAAAGAGCTGGGGCTGAGCGAGGAGCATGAAGGTATTTTGATCCTGCAGGGGGACTACACGCCCGGCGTGCCCGTGCAGGATCTGCTGGGCGACGCGGTGCTGGACATCGCCATCATCCCCAACATCGCCCGCGCAGCTTCGATCGTTGGCGTGGCCCGCGAGGTGGCGGCGCTCACCGGCAAGAGCGTGCGCTATCCAGACTATGACGTCGTCATGGAAGGGCCACCTGTCAGCGGACGCGTGACAATCCACACCGAGAACCCCAACCTCAACCCGCGCTTCGTGGCGTTGGTCATTGAGGGCATTGAGCAAAAGCCAAGCCCGTTCTGGATGCAGCAGCGCCTGCGCCTGGCGGGCCAGCGCCCGATCAACGTCGTCGTGGACATCAGCAACTACGTGATGCTGGAAATGGGCCAGCCCAACCACACCTTCGACTACGACTTCCTCCGGCGGCGAGCCGACGAGTACGCTCCCGACGGGCCGGTGCGGATCATCACGCGCCTTCCAAAGAAGGGGCGGCTGCCGCACAAAGGCGAAACGCTAACCACGCTGGATGGCGCGCGCCGCGAGCTGCCCGAATTCACCATCCTGGTCACCGACCCCGCCGGGGCGCTGAGCCTGGGCGGCATCATGGGCGGCGAGGATAGCGAAATCAGCGCGGGCACGACCAGCGTGCTGCTGGAAGCGGCCGCCTGGAACTTCATCAACATCCGGCGCAGCATGGACGCGCTGAAAATCAGCTCCGAAGCCGGCTTTCGCTTCAGCCGCGGCGTGCACCCGGCGCAGGCGTTGCTGGGCGCGAAGCGCGCCGCAGAGCTGATGCGCCGGCTGGCGGGCGGCACGGTCTGGCAGGGCATCGTGGACTACTACCCCAACCCGCCGCAACAACAGCCTATCGCGCTCAGCGCCGCCGAAGTGGCGCGTATCGGGGGCATCACGCCCACAAAAGAGGAAATTGCAGAGATGCTGCGCGCGCTGGAGTTCGACGTGGTAGATGCCGGTGAGGATTTGCTGGTCACTGCGCCCGATCACCGCCTGGACGTCGAAGGCACGCACGACCTGGTCGAAGAGGTCTGCAGGGTGTATGGCTACGACCGCATCCCGCAGACCGAGATGAGCGACACGCTGCCGCCCCAGCGCAACAACCCCGACTTGGAGACCGAAGAATGGATCCGTGACGTGCTGGTGGAGCTGGGCCTGCAGGAAATCATCACCTACCGCCTGACGACGTCGCAGCATGAGGCGCGGCTGCTGCCGGCGCAGCAGGCGCCGCCCGACGACCGGCCCTACGTGACCATCGCCAATCCAATCAGCGTGGAGCGCGTGGTGATGCGCCACAGCCTGCTGGCCTCCGCGCTGGAGGTGCTGGCCGAAAACAGCCGCTTCAAGGAGCGCATCGCGCTGTTCGAGATTGGGCAGATCTACCTGGGTTCCGAAGACGGCGTGCTGCCCGACGAGCTGCGCCGCCTGAGCATTGTGCTCAGCGGCCCACGCCGCCCGGAGCACTGGGCCGACGACGATCCTCCCGCTTACGACTTTTACGACCTGAGCGGCCTCGTGGCCTCGCTGCTGGAGGCGCTGCACGTCGAGGATTGGCAGCTAGAAGCGGATCGCCACCCGACTTTCCGCCCGGGCCGCTGCGCGCGGCTGGTCGTCGGTGGCCAGCAGCTAGGGCACCTGGGCGAAGTGCACCCGCTGGTCGTCGAAAGGCTGGACGCGCGCACGGAAGCGCCCATCCTGGCGACGGAGCTGGACCTGGACGCGCTGCAGGCGCAGATCCCGGAGCTGCGCCGTATCGAGCCGCCGCCGCAATACCCGGCGGTGCACGAAGACCTGGCGCTGATTCTCGACGCCAACCTGCCCGCCGCGACGGTCACGGAGACGATCCGGCAGGCCGGAGGATTCTTGCTGCAGGACGTGCAGCTATTCGACGTTTACATGGACAGCCCCATCCCGCCCGGCAAGAAGAGCCTGGCCTACCACCTCAGCTTCCAGGCGCCGGACAAGACGCTGACGGACAAACAGGTTCGCCGCCAGCGCGACCGGATTTTGCAGCAGTTGGAGAAGCAGCTTGGGGCGCAGTTGAGGGAGTAGCCGCGGTTTCCATACCGCGTGTGGTTTGTAAAGCCCACACCTACCCGCACCATCATCCTCTTACTCAAATTAGATACAACACGCATACGATAACAAACAACGGGCAGTCATGACACGTGCTGCCTCTACGAATTCAAAATGAAGGAGCAACCTTCCGCCATGAACAATTTCCCCGACGGCGAAACGTTTCATGATCTGGGGCTCGGGGAGCCGTTATTGCGGGCTGTGGACGACGTAGGCTACGAGGCGCCGACGCCGATTCAGCTAAAGGTGATTCCGCTGATGCTGGCCGGCAGGGACGTGATCGGCCAGGCGCAGACCGGGACGGGCAAGACCGCCGCCTTTGCGCTGCCTATCCTGCAACGACTGGATCCGCGGCAGCGCGAGGTGCAGGCGCTGATTCTCACCCCCACCCGCGAGCTGGCGATCCAGGTCGCCGAGGCTATCCACACCTATTCCCGCCATCTCGGCGGCGTGCGCGTGGCGCCTATCTACGGTGGCCAGTCGATCCAGAAGCAGATCGGCCGCCTGCGCAGTGGGCTGCACGTCGTCGTCGGCACGCCCGGGCGCGTGATGGACCACCTGCGGCGTGGCACGCTGGAGCTCGGCGCGATCCAGTTCGTCGTGCTGGACGAGGGGGACGAGATGTTACGCATGGGATTCATTGAAGACGTGGAGTGGATCCTGGCCCAGGCGCCGGAAGAAATCCAGAAAGCGCTCTTCTCGGCCACCATGCCGCCGGCCATCCGCCGCATCGCCGACCGCTACCTGCACGACCCCGTCGTCGTCGAGACCGAGCACAAGACGTTGACCGTGCCTGAGGTTGAGCAGCGCTTTATGCACGTGGCAGAGCAGCAGAAGCTCGACGCGCTGACCCGCATCCTGGAGACCGAAGAGGTGGAAGCGGCGCTGGTGTTTGTGCGCACGAAAGTGGGGGCCGCGGAGCTGGCCGAAAAGCTGGACGCGCGCGGTTACGCCGCCAGGGCCATGCACGGCGATATGAACCAGGCGCAGCGCGAGGCCGTGATCCGCCAGATGCGCAACCGCCAGGTGGAAACGGTGATCGCTACCGACGTGGCGGCGCGGGGGCTGGACGTGGAGCACATCAGCCACGTGGTCAACTATGACATTCCCTACGACGCCGAATCGTACGTGCACCGCATCGGGCGCACGGCGCGCGCCGGCCGGCCGGGCACGGCGATCCTTTTTGTGACGCCGCGCCAGAAACGGCTGCTGCGCGACATCGAGCGCTTCACCGGACAGCGCATGGACCCCATGAAGGTGCCCAGCGAGGCGGACGTCGCCGCCCGGCGCGCCACGCTGTTTAAAGAGTCACTGCTGAGGACGCTGCAGGAAGATGAAGGAGAGCTGCAGCATTATCTGCAACTGGTCCACGAGCTGTTCGCCGAAAGCGGCTGCGACATGGCCGAGATCGCCGCGGCAAGCGCCTACCTGGCGCACGAGGGCAAGCCGCTGGTGGCGCCGGTGGAGCCTGAGCCCGAATCTGTGCCACAGCCGGAAGACGGCATGGTGCGCCTGTTCGTGGACGCCGGGCGCCGCGACGGCGTGCGTCCCGGCGACATCGTGGGCGCGATTGCCAATGAGGCCGGCATCCCCGGCAAGTCGATCGGCGCCATCGACATCTACGACCGGTTCACCTACGTCGAACTGCCGGCGCAATATCGCGAGCAGGTGCTGGAGCGCATGAGCGGGGCCATGATCCGCAGGCGGCAGGCGAACATCCGGCCGGCCACGACGGCCGACCAGCCGGCGGATGGGTCCAATAAGGATAAAAAACGTAAGCGGAAGGAAAGTCGGAAGAGGAAAGCGAGAAAGTCCTCGCGGTAGGGCACTGAACTATCGACCGGCCGATACTATACTTCACTCCCCCTATCTGCTAGAATGTCCCCCAGCAATTAAGCCAGTCGCCAGCTTACGTCGCTGACCGGCACTTTGAAAGTGCCGGTCACCTGCTGACGGCAAACAGGGAGGAAAAACAGCCATGCTCAAAGGGGATGGATTCTTGGGAACCGGGGCTTCGTTTGGTTCCGACCTCACGCTTGTCGTCCAGGCGCTATTCTTTTTGGCGCTGACCGTTGGCATCGTCATGCAGCTCTCGCGCAAGTATCGCGCGCATGATTGGATCCAGACCCCGGTCGTGGTGCTGAACTTTTTCTTTATTATCTTCATTATGGTCGCCTCCTTCCGCGAGCAGCAGGTGGCGCGCACGCTGCCCCAACGCCCGACGGACCCGTACTACCTGACGGCGGCAGCGCACGCGGGGTTGGGGCTGCTGGCGCAGGGATTCGCCACCTACGCGCTGCTGGCGGGGCACAATATCCTGCCGCGCAAGATCGGGCGCTTACGTTACGTGATGTGGACCACCTATACCCTTTGGGGCTTCGCCTTTCTGTTTGGCGCCTCAACGTATTATGTCTGGTACATTCGCGATGAGCCGGCGATTGTGGCGACCGGCGACGTGACCGA
>JAICPS010000506.1 GCA_025929715.1 Anaerolineae bacterium
CATTGCCGATCCCAATCATAGCAGTATCTGGATCGCCGAGGGCGGCAGAACTGAGTATCTCCAGGTGTTCGACGGTCTTCATCTTTACAACATCGCCTGGTCCGCCAATCCAAACGGTATTGCCTCAAACTGGGCTTCCAATACTCGCGCGGCGGCGGACACTTATGGTGCCTTCAAGTATTGGGTGGCTACTGCTATGCCTGGATTTGACGATCGTCACCTGGGACGCGGAGAAAACAGCGTCTATCGGGATCGCGCCGATGGGGCGTACTTTCAAAATAGCTTTGCCTCCGCCGCTGCCAGCAGCCCTGATATGCTCATCATTACGTCTTTCAACGAATGGGCCGAAGGCAGCAACATCGAGCCCAGCGTTGCCTTTGGCAGCCAATATCTCGATCTCACTGCTCAACTTGTTTCAGGCTACAAATCTGGCGGGGTTGCGCCACCGCCACCACTGCCCGAACCAACCACGGCCCCGGCGAGCGATGACACCGGCGAGAATTCAAACGACGGCGAGTTCGCTGAAATTGGCGCTCTGGTTCAGGCGCCAACAGTAATCGCCTCGCCTACGGCGTTGCCGGACGGTCGGATCGCTTACGAAGTTGTGGAGGGCGACACGCTAAGCGCCATCGCCTTCCGCTTTGACGTTGCCCTGGAGGAACTGTACGCGTTCAATGGTCTCGACGAGAATTCGCTTCTCAGCGTTGGACAAACCATCACGCTCGGTTTCGCCGGTGATAACACACCGTCGCCGGACGCCATCGCCACATTGCCGCCCGGTGTCGAACCTGGCGACGACGGCAACATCATTTACCAGGTCCAGGAAAACGACACCCTGATCGCAATTGCCGTACAGCATAATCTAACAACGGAGGAACTGCTGGCGCTGAATCCGGGGCTCACCGTAGATAGTCTGTTGCAGATAGGTCAGGACATCATCGTGGGCACGCGCCGGCAGCCGGTGGCTGTAGGCGGTTCCACGGACTTTCCGGAAGGAACGCCATCTTTAGCGCCAACGCCAGCGGCGTCGAACATCGTGCCTGCGGTAACGTCTTCGCCCGCGCCGACGGGAACGGCGCCTGCAACTCCCACACAGGCGCTCACTGCCATTGACGAAACAGTTTCTGCACCGCTCGAAGTGTTGGAAGAAGTACCAACAGATGAAGCAGATACGTCACTGTCAGGTACCCCTGAGCAATCCACTCCGACCTGGCTGATTGTGGTAATTGCCTTTGTGCTTGTGGCCGGTGTCAGCGGCGGGGTCCTTTTTTATCTTGGCTCGCGTCGCTCAACACCATGAGCGGGCGCCCGGCAAAGCGTCCCTAGACCGACTCTTACTAAGAAATCAGACCCACGTCTAGAACCTGGGCGAGTGAGCGGCAGCCGATTATCTCCAACCCGTCCGGCGCGTCTTCAAGGTGCCGTCCTGGTGTGCGCGGCACCACGCATCGCTTAAATCCCAGCTTTGCGGCTTCCTTCAGCCGCACGCCAAGCTGGCTAACCGCCCGTAACTCGCCGCTCAAACCGACCTCTCCGATAAACACCATATCGGCGTGAACAGGCTTATCCCTGACGCCGCTCGCCACGGCCACTGCCACCGCAACGTCCGCTGCAGGCTCGTCTATCTGCAATCCGCCAACCACGTTTACAAAGACGTCTTTGTCGTGGACGCTCACGTTCACCCTTCGGCTCAAGACAGCCGTCAAGAGCAGCAGCCGGTTATAATCAATCCCGTTTGCCGTGCGGCGTGGATTGCTAAAGGTCGTCGTGCTCGTCAACGCCTGAATTTCGACAAGGAGCGGCCGAGTACCCTCCAGTGGAACGGCAATCGTCGAGCCTGGGGCGTTTGCATGTCTTTCAGCCAGAAACGCCTCTGATGGATTTGGAACCTCCACCATTCCACGTTCTGCCATTTCAAAGACGCCGACCTCACTCGTCGCGCCAAAGCGGTTTTTTACGCTGCGCAGCAGACGATAGCGGTGAAAAGGGTCGCCCTCGAGATAAAGGACCGTGTCGACAATGTGTTCCAGAACCCGAGGACCGGCGATGTGTCCTTCCTTGGTAACGTGACCAACCAGAAAGATTGTGATTCCCGTATTCTTGGCCACCTCCTGAAACCGGCTGGCGCATTCACGCACCTGGCTCACACTTCCAGCCGTGGAATTCAGGTCGTCCGAGTGCGTGGTCTGGATGCTATCCACGATGACCATAACCGGTTGTGTTTCCTCCACGTGTTGCAACATCAGTTCCAGGTTAGTTTCCGTAACCAGAAACAGATCCGGAGCCTCAATGTTGAGCCGGTCGGCGCGCATTTTTATCTGCCGGACGCTCTCTTCGCCGGAGATGTAAAGCGTCGATCCATGCTGATTGGCGACGAGCGCCGCAACCTCCAGCAATAAAGTCGATTTACCGATGCCCGGATCGCCGCCTACCAAGACGAGAGATCCGGGAACAATCCCGCCGCCAAGGACTCGAGCAAACTCTTCCAATGCTAATGGAAGCCGCTCGAATCCGTCGGTCACGAGCTCATGTAAGCGCTGTGGGGTACTGACAAGGGCGCCGGCGCGTCCTCTCGTGCTGCGTTGCCTGGGAGCGGCATCGACCACCTGCTCCACCATTGTGCCGAATTCTCCGCATTGTGGACACTTGCCCAGATATCTAGGCGTCGTTCGCCCACAGTTCTGGCACACGTATCGCGTCTTAACTTTAGCCATTTTTAGTAATTTCCTCGTCGTTCGTAGTCCAAAAGTAGGTTTGCCTAAAAGTACCACTTTCGGGTAGATTTAGGAAGTTGAAGATAATGTCATCAGGCCTGTTTGCGGCCTTCTGGCCGGGAAGTTTGACCTTTCGTGGAAAATATCGTGCTTTCTGTCTTGTTTAACAGCTTCTGGATCGTGGGGCTGGCCCTGCTTCTGGCAGCATTCAGTTACCAATACGATCAGGCGCAACGCCTGAACCGACCGTTGCGTCATCAGCTTCGGTCCTCGTCGTTCACCCTGGTTGCCTGGATCAGCGTAGCGCTGGTTGGCATCGGGCTGGCAGGAACGAGCTCGAGTATATGGGAAACCATCCTATGGATCGCGTTTACCCTTTATTGTGTTATCAACGCTACCGGCGGCTGGCGGTCGCGACAGATTTCATCTGAGGACTTACCGTCGCATGGAAATTAGACGTTATATAGCCATTGCCCAACGCTGGTTATGGTTAATACTCTTGGGCACAATCTTTGCCGGGGCGACCGCTTATATTGTTAGCCTGCAGCGCCCGCCGATCTACAGGGCTGCCGCGCGCCTGCTCATCGACCAGGCGCCGGGAAGCGGAGGCGGCAATGAATACACTCAGATTCTTGTCGAACAACGCCTGGCGACGACTTACGTTGAATTGATCAAGCTCCACCCGGTAATGGAAGAAACAGTCGAGCGTCTCGACTTGCCGTATAACGCAGTACAACTATCCCAAAGGCTGACAGTCGCTGCGCCGCCCGAGACACAGTTAATCGTAATAAGCGCCGAAGATACCAGCGCCGCCGGCGCCGC
>JAICPS010000339.1 GCA_025929715.1 Anaerolineae bacterium
ACTAACATGTTCATGCCGCACGACTTTTACGCAGCCTTCACCAAGATCATCAACGAGCGCGGCGCCTACCGCATCTGCACCGACGTGGGCCAGCACCAGATGTGGGCCGCCCAGTACTATCATTTCGAGCAGCCTTACCGCCTGATCACTTCCGGCGGCGCCGGGACCATGGGTTTTGGCATGCCCGCCGCTATCGGCGCCTGGTTCGGCCACAAAGAGCGCGAGATCTGGGCCATCGTCGGCGACGGCGGCTTCCAGATGACCCAGGCGGAGCTGGCGACCGCCGCCCAGGAACAGGCCAACGTCAAGATCGCCATCCTTAACAACAGTTATCTGGGCATGGTGCGCCAGTGGCAGGAGTTCTTTTTCGAAAAGCGCTACTGCGCCGTCTACATGCACAACCCCGACTTCGTCAAGCTTGCAGGCGCCTACGACATCCCGGCGCGCCGGATTACAAAGCGTGAGGAAGTCGGCGACGCCATGCGCTTTGCCACGGAAACGAAGGGCCCTGTTCTGCTGGAGTTTGTCGTGGAGATGGAAGAAGCCGTTTTCCCGATGGTGCCAAGCGGGGCGGATCTTGACGATATGATCAGGCGACCAATACGACGTGGACAGACGGAGGTAGCACCATGAGACAAACCCTCATCGCAACCGTAGAAAATAAACCCGGCGTGCTAAATCGCGTCTCGTCGCTGTTTCGACGGCGTAATTTCAACATCGACTCACTCAACGTCGGCCGTACCGAGAACCCCGCCGTGTCGCGCATGACCATCGTCGTCGATAGCCGCGACACAGAAGCGCGTATGGTGGAGGCCAATCTGTACAAGCTGGTGAACGTCATCGACGTGCAGGATGTCACCAACCAGAAGGCCGTCCTACGCGAGCTGGCTCTAATCAAGGTCGAAGCTGCGCCGGCCGCGCGCGGCGAGATCCTCAGCCTGGCCAATATCTTCGAGGCCAGCGTTGTGGACGTTGGCGCCGATACTCTCGTCGTACAGATCGTCGCCGGCGAGGATCGGGTCAACAGCCTCGTCGAGCTGCTGCGTCCGTGTGGCATCCTGGAAATCGTGCGCACCGGGCACGTCGCCATGATGCGCGGCCGCGCCGACGGCGTGCGCCACACCCCCGGCGCCGGCCCCGGCATGAATGGGCACGCCCTCGAAGCCGCAAACGGGGACCAGCCGCCAATTTCGCCCGAACGAAGTTAGGATAATCTCCAATCCCTAATCTCAAAAGGACTTTAAATGGCAACCATCTACTACGACAGAGACGCAGATCCCAACCTTATCCGCAACAAAAAAGTAGCCATCATCGGCTATGGTTCCCAGGGCCACGCTCACGCGCTTAATCTTCACGATAGCGGTGTGGACGTTATGGTCGGCCTGCGCGAAGGCAGCCGCTCCTGGGCCAAAGCCGCGGCCGATGGCCTTAACGTAGACACGGTCGCCAATGCGGCCGCCTGGGCCGATACCATCGTACTCCTGGCTCCTGACACCGCCCAGCCGCAAATCTACCACGATCATATCGTAGCCCACCTGGCCCCGGGCAATACGCTCATGTTTGCTCACGGTTTCAACATCCGCTTCGAAACCATCGAGCCTCCTGAAGGCATGGACGTCAGCATGGTTGCGCCTAAGGCGCCTGGACACCGCGTGCGCGAGGTCTATGTTGACGGCGGCGGCACGCCCTGCCTGCTTGCGGTGCATGCTGACGCCAGCGGTATGGCCAAAGCCAACGCGCTGGCCTACGCCTGGGCCATCGGCGGCGCGCGCGCCGGCGTTCTGGAAACGACCTTTGCCGAGGAAACCGAAACTGATCTCTTTGGCGAGCAGGCCGTGCTCTGCGGCGGCGTCAGCGCCCTGGTCCAGGCAGGCTTCGAAACCCTGGTGGAGGCCGGATACCAGCCCGAGGTCGCCTACTTCGAATGCCTCCACGAACTGAAACTAATTGTGGACCTCATGTACCAGGGTGGGCTCAACTACATGCGCTATTCTGTTTCCGACACGGCCGAGCATGGCGATTACACCGCCGGCGACCGCTTGATCACCGAAGAAGCGCGTTATGAGATGTCGCAGATTTTGAACGAGATCCAGAATGGCGAGTACGCCCGCAAGTGGATTGCCGAAAATGAGAATGGGCGGACCTGGTTCGAGGCTGAACGCCGCCGCCGGCAAGACCACCTCATCGAGCGCGTTGGCGCCGACCTGCGCGGCATGATGCCCTTTGTGAAGCCGGTGACGATTAGGCCGGGGGAGTGAGGATTGTGAACGACAACTTTGTGCGAATATTTGATACGACGTTGCGGGATGGGGAGCAGTCGCCCGGGGCTACGCTGACCTCCGCGGAAAAGTTGGACATTGCGCGCATGCTGGCGCGGCTTGGTGTGGACGTCATGGAAGCCGGATTTCCCGCGGCGTCTCCTGACGATCTTGAAGCTGTACGCCAGATAGCGCTCGAAGTGGGTAATACGGCGCCCGCGCCTGGACGGTTGCCGCCCATTATTTGTGGGCTGGCGCGCGCCACGCGCGGCGACGTCGACAAAGCCTGGGAAGCGGTATGCCACGCCCAACGGCCGCGCATACACACGTTCCTGGCAACCTCGCCGATCCACATGCAGCATAAGCTGCGCATGGATCCTGAGGAAGTCGTCGATCAGGTCCGCGAAATGGTCGCTTATGCCAAAAGCTACTGCGACGATGTCGAATTTTCGCCTGAAGACGCCGGGCGCAGCAATCCCGAGTTTCTTTACCTGGTGCTGGGCGAAGCGATCAAAGCCGGCGCCACGACCCTCAACATTCCCGACACCGTCGGCTACACGGTTCCCGACGAGTTTGGCGCGCTCATTGCCGGCATTATGGCCAATACGCCGGGCATCGAAGACGTCGTCGTCTCCGTGCATTGCCACAACGACCTGGGGTTGGCCACGGCCAATACCCTGGCCGGCGTCAAAGCCGGCGCGCGGCAGGTGGAAGTGACGATCAATGGCATTGGCGAACGCGCCGGAAACACTTCGCTGGAAGAAGTGGTGATGAGCCTGCATACGCGCCGCGCCACCTACAACCTGGAAACCGGCATTGACACCACGCAAATCACACGTGCCAGCCGCATGGTGTCCAACTACACCGGGTTGCCGGTTCAGCCAAACAAGGCCATCGTCGGCGCAAATGCCTTTGCCCATGAGGCCGGCATCCACCAGGACGGCATGCTGAAGCATGAAGAAACCTACGAAATCATGCGCCCTGAGACGGTTGGCCTGCAACAGTCGGCCCTCGTTCTGGGTAAGCATTCCGGCCGTCACGCACTCAAAGTGCGGCTGGCCGAACTGGGCTTTGAAATCGACGACGCGCAAGAGCTGCAGCGCGTCTTTGCTCGTTTCAAAGAAGTCGCCGACAAGAAAAAGACGATCGGCGACGCCGACCTGGAAGCGCTCATGGCCGACGAGCGCTACCAGCCGCGTGAGATCTTTCGCCTGGAAGGTTTGCAGGTCGCCTGCGGCACCATGGGCATGGCCACAGCGACCGTGCGCCTAGCCGGGCCTGATGGCGCTACCCACGTGCAGGCCGCCGTGGGAACCGGACCGGTAGACGCGACCTACAAGGCCATCGACGCCATCGTGTGCGCCCCCAACACGCTGCTCGAGTTCGCCGTGCGCTCGGTCACCGAGGGCATCGACGCCATCGGCGAAGTGACCGTGCGCCTGCAGGCCGATAACGGCGGCAAACAGACGCGCACCTTGCCGCAGAGCGGCCGCAAACAGACGCGCACCTTCGGCGGCCACGGCGCAGACACCGACATCATCGTCGCCAGCGCCAACGCCTACCTGGCCGCGCTGAATAAGTTGTTGGTGGCAACGGGGAAGTTTGAGGCGGAAGAGAGATTGGAGATTGACCAAGCTTCGTTCGGGCGAGATTTGGAGATTGCATGACCAACCCAAAAACGCTCTTCGACAAGATTTGGGATAGCCACGTCGTCGTGGACGAAGATGGTGCTCCAACTGTGCTTTATATTGACCTGCATCTTGTACACGAAGTGACCTCGCCGCAGGCTTTTAGCGGCTTGCGGGAGCGCGGGTTGAGGGTGCGGCGGCCGGATCGCACGGTGGCGACGATGGACCACTCCACGCCCACCACCGGCCTCGAGCTACCCATGTTTGACGCCCAGGCTGCTCGGCAGTTGGATCAATTGGCGCAGAATTGCCGTGACTTCGGCGTTCCCCTCTACGACATGGATAGTCCCGAACGCGGCATCGTGCACGTCATCGGCCCCGAACTGGGCCTGACCCAGCCGGGCAAGACGATTGTCTGTGGCGACAGCCATACGTCGACGCATGGCGCGTTTGGCGCGCTGGCCTTCGGTATCGGCACCAGCGAAGTCGAGCACGTTCTGGCTACGCAATGCCTGCTACAATACCGGCCCCAGACCTTTCTGGTCAACTTCGACGGCCAGTTAGCACCGGGCGTGGCCGCCAAAGACATGATCCTGGCCCTGATCGCCCAGATTGGCATTGCCGGCGGCAATGGGCATGTTTTCGAATACGCCGGCCCGGCCGTGCGCAATCTGTCGATGGAAGGGCGCATGACGCTCTGCAACATGTCCATCGAGGGCGGCGCCCGAGCCGGCATGGTTGCGCCTGACGAGACCACCTTTGAGTACGTGGCCGGACGGCCGCACGCGCCCCAGGGCCAGGATTGGGAAAAAGCCCTCGCCGCCTGGCGCGCGCTTCCCAGCGACGATGGCGCCCAATATGACCGCTCCATGACCATCGACGCCGGCAAATTGGAGCCGATGATCACCTATGGCACCAATCCCGGCATGGGCATGCCGATCAGCCAGCCGGTGCCCGATCCTGCCGGCGATAGCGACGTCACACGCCGCGCCTCCCTGGAAAAAGCGCTGCGCTACATGGAATTGCAGCCGGGCCGGCCGCTGCTTGGTCACAAGATCGACGTCGTCTTTCTCGGTAGCTGCACCAATTCGCGCCTTTCCGACTTGCGCGAAGCCGCGCGCCTGATACGAGGCCGCAAAGTGGCCGCCGGCGTCCGCATGCTCGTCGTTCCGGGTTCCGAAAACGTGCGCCGCCAGGCCGAGGCCGAAGGGCTCGACCGCGTCTTCGTGGAAGCGGGCGCCGAGTGGCGCAACGCCGGTTGCTCCATGTGCATCGCCATGAACGGCGACCAACTCGCTCCCGGCCAATATGCCGTCAGCACCAGCAACCGCAACTTCGAAGGGCGTCAGGGGCCCGGCGGACGCACCTTCCTCGCCAGCCCCCTGACCGCCGTCGCCAGCGCCGTCAACGGTCAGGTCACCGATCCGCGGACGCTACTAACTGTCTCAGGTGACCGGCACTTCCAAAGTGCCGGTCACCTTTAAGGGAATTC
>JAICPS010000188.1 GCA_025929715.1 Anaerolineae bacterium
GGGCTGTGGCCCTGCTCTTCGATCCACGGATGATAGTGATCGGAGATCAGGGCGAAGGTGAAGCCCGATTCTTCTGCGCGCCGAGCGTATTTTACTAGATCGTCAGGATGGTGTTCCTCGCTTGAAAGAGCGTAACCCAGTTCTGCCATGAATGACCTCGTTCAGATACAGGTGCCCGGCACGTTAAAAGTACCGGGCACCTCGCTGAATCACATTCTACTCGCCTGCTTGTTAATCCCGGTTTCCAGCAGGCCCCCTTCTGCCAGTTTCGTCAACTTCTTGTTGGTATCACCTTCTTCGTCCAGCGTTTCTTGTAGCAGATCGGCGACGTCGTCATGATTCAACTGTTCGGCGAACGTACGAGCCGTTCCGTAGCCCGCGATTTCATAATGCTCGACGCGCTGAGCGCTGGCAATAAGGGCGGCGTCTTTGACGGAAGCATCTCCGTCCATTTTCATCACTTGCTCGCCTTCTTCGATCAATCCCTGCATGCCGCGGCATTTGTGACCATTCCCCGAAACGTTGAGGGACGCAAAGATTTCGTCCAGCCGCGCAACGTGGTTTCGTGTCTGGCGGAGATGTTGCTCAAACGCCTGCCGTAAATCGGGAGAGCTGGCAGCATTGGCCATCTTGGGCAGAGCGGCAATTATTTGCTGCTCCGCGCTGTATAGATCGTGCAGCTCATGGACGAACAGATCTTCTAAGTTGTTGAGACGATTCATCTTAAACCTCCAATTGTTTTCCAGTACAGAACTCAAAATGCTGATACCATTGTAAGACAGTAACCGGCAGAGCTTCATGTATCGTGGGACACAAAAAAGTTATAGATTTGGTACCACTGTTTGAGCCCTGAACATCTGGTATGATAAGATAATGTGATCCTGATAACATAAATTTCTTGTGCGCCATCATAGAACGATCGTGGCGACGCAACGCATAGCTGCCTACACTGATCTGCAGAGCATAAACTGATTATGCCCTCCATTTTTCTGGTCGAAGACCATGTAATCATGAGCCGCATGATATCTCGTTTTTTAGAGCGGAACGGGAATTTCACCATGTGGGCTGTCGTCCAGACGGCGGAAGAAGCACTCGATATGTTAGAGCGGGCGGATGCGCAACGGGCTGAAGGACACGGATCGTTTCCAGACTTGATGCTGGTCGACGTGTCATTGCCGACAATGAATGGAATTGCCCTTGTGGCCATCCTTCGCAGAAAGTATCCGAATTTGCCTTGCCTGATGCTTTCCGGCCATGACAAGACGACCTACGTGCGGCGGGCGCTCGGCGCGGGCGCGCGCGGTTACGTCACGAAAGATAACCCCCTGCTCATTGTCGAAGGAATTTCTCGTGTGCTGGCGGGTGAGATCTATCTCAGCGAGAATCTTCGGGAGCGCGACGAGCTCAATATTCAAGAATTGCCCAGATAACACCCCTCGCGCCGGCAAGTAATGTTACTCAATATGTATCCCTCTCCTGTACCCCGGATCCTTTGCCGCAGGCCCTGATTCCCTTAAATTGAATACGAGTCAGGTGCCCGGCACTTTCGAAGCGCCCGGCACCTAAGAAGGAGCGCTAATGATGGCAGAAAATGGTAATCGGCCGCGACGTTCGCTTGACGAACTACGCCAGACGAGCTGGCGCCTGAGTCGCCAGATCATGAAAATGACCACAGATGCGGGGTCGGGACATCCATCCAGCTCGCTATCGGCGATCGACACGCTGACGGCCCTCTATTTTGGCGGAATCATGCGCTATCATCCTGAGCGGCCGCAGTGGCCGGATCGCGATCGGTTTATTCTCAGTAAGGGACATGGGGTACCCGCCCTTTACGCGGTGATGGCCGAGGCCGGATACTTCGATCCCCAACGGCTGATGACCCTGCGCGAGCTCAATAGCCCCCTGGAAGGACACCCAAATATGCGCGCCTTGCCCGGGCTGGAAGCCTCCACAGGTTCCCTGGGGCAGGGTCTTTCCATTGGGCTGGGCCACGCCCTCGCCGCGCGGCTCGACGGCCGCGATTACCGCGTCTACGTGATGCTTGGCGATGGGGAGGCTGACGAGGGCCAGGTGTGGGAAGCCACGATGGCCGCGTCCAAGTTCGACGTGGATAACCTCACGGCAATCCTCGATTACAACCAGTACCAGCAAACCGGGCCAGTAGCAGAGGTGATGCCGTCGCTGCCACCGTTCGCCGATAAGTGGCGCGTGTTTGGTTGGCACGTGTTGGAGATCGATGGACATGACTTGCAGGCGATTTTAGAAGCGTTCGAGGAAGTCAGGCAGGTTCGAGATAGGCCGCAGATGATCGTAGCGCACACCCTGAAGGGGAAAGGCCTCAGCCCCTTTGAGGACAACGACGTCAATCGCATGCATGGCGAAACGCTGGACGAAGAGCAGCTAGAAGTTGCCCTGTCCGAACTGGACGCGCGCTACGGCTACGTAGCAGGAGTCAAGTGAGACCATGGATATAGGCAAGCGACTGGGACTTGAATATGGACCGCCGACGCGCAATGCTTTTGGCGAGGCGCTGCTGGAGCTGGGGCGTGAAAACCACGACATCGTCGTGGTTGACGGCGACGTGGGTAACTCCACGCGCACGCAATCTTTCGGCGACGCGTTTCCGGAACGATTTTTCAACGTGGGCATCGCCGAAAGCAACCTGGTCGGTACGGCAAGCGGTCTTGCAGCATCCGGAAAGCTGGCGTTGGCGGCGAGCTTCGCCTGCTTCCTCTTTTGTAACGCTTACGACCAGATTCGTATGAGCGTCGCCTTTCCCCGGCTGAACGTCAAGCTGGTCGGATCGCACAGCGGCATCAGCGTCGGGGAAGATGGACCCAGCCAGATGGCTATCGAAGATATCGCGCTCTCTACCTCACTGCCCAATTTCACGGTTTTGGTTCCCGCAGATGCGCCATCTACCAGGGCTGCTACGCGCGCCATGTTCGCCCACGAAGGGCCGGTGTATCTGCGAACCGGCCGGCCAAAGGTTCCTATCATATACCCCGACGGTGTGGATTTTCAGATCGGCAAGGCCAACCAACTGCGCGACGGTCGCGACGTGACCCTTATTGCCTGTGGTCTCATGGTTGCCGCCGCTCTGGAAGCTGCCCACGATCTGAGCCAGGAAGGCATCGAAGCCCGTGTCCTGGATATGCATACGGTAAAACCGCTCGACGAAGAGGCTATCGAGCTGGCAGCCCGCGAAACTGGCTGCATTGTCACCGCCGAGGAGCACCTTGTGCAACAAGGACTGGGCGGGGCAGTGGCTCAGGCGGTCGTTGCCCGCTATCCCGTTCCAATGCGATTCGTAGGTGTTCCTGATGTCTATGCCGAATCGGGGAAACCTCAGCAGTTGCTTGAGAAGTACGGTCTTATGCCGGCCGACATCACAAAGGCAGCCCGCGATGCACTTGCGCGTAAAGAAGCGCAACACGCGGGTTCACTGAGCTGAGATTGAGGTGTGAGCAGGCTGCTACGGAGGAACGATAATGAAAGAAAATGGGACTAAGTTGGACGAACGACTGGAATCTCTCGTCGTAGAGTTGCTAGAGACTGAGAAACTCTATCTAAGGGCCGCCGAAAATGCGCTTGACGATGACCTGCGCCGCCTCTTTGAAGCGCGCGCCGCCCAGCGTAAGGAATTTGTGGAGACAATTCGGCAAAAGAGTTGGGCAATCGAAGAAGATGAAGATGTCGACGGCGAAGGTCCTTTCGACGTTTTGAAGCGCGGCAGCCTGACCATCAGGGCCACCATGGCCCTTGAGCCGAAGAAGACCGACATGGTGCTTATCGACGAGACAAGGGAAGCCGACCGCGCGCTGCTGGAACAGTACCGCAAAGTCCTTTCTGGCGATCTTGAAGATCCGGTACAGACGCGGCTTGAGCGACAGTACGCCCTGGTGCAGGCTGCCCAGGCCAACCTGGCGACGATGCGTGGCACGCCAGACAGCCAGATGATATTGGGCCTGTTCGACACTGTAGAGCACGCCGAGCAGGCGGTGCGCAACCTGGAAGAGGCGGGTTTCGAGCGTCAGCACATTAATCTGTTGGCTCAGGAAGAAGCGGTCAAATCGCTCGTCGAAGATCAACGCGCTGATGCGGCCAAGGAAAGCGCCGCGGCCGGAGCCGTCGGCGGCGGCGCCGTTGGCGGGCTGATAGGGTTGGTTGCAGGCGCCAGCACCGCGATAATTATGGGCGTCGGTACAGTGCTAACCGGTGGGGCGCTGGCTGCCGCCATTGGCATCACTGCCGCCGGCGCGGGTATTGGCGCATCTTATGGCGGCATTTTTGGCGCGCTCATGGGCTGGGGCGTCAGCGAAGGCGACGTGCAGCACTTCGTCGAGGGTGTGCGCGACGGCAAAATCCTGGTCGCGGTAGAGACAGAAAGAAATCGCAGCGAGCTGGCGACGAGCATCATGCGTGACGCCGGGGCCAGCTACGTGAGCACTCACCAGGAAAAGCCTGAATCGTAGGCGGATTCTGTAAACCGGCTGGACGAACGGACGAAATACAATTTCGTCCTACACAGTGTCTAGGGCGCCGCAGCGGCCGATGCGCGGTCCTTTAACTGGTGGACGCCCTCTTGTTTAGCGCAGTGCGCGCAGCAAAAAAATGTGCCGCTGGCTTCAAGGCCATGCCCTATAATGCGCACCCCGCAGTGCGCACAAGTAGGCGCCAGTTCGTGAATGGCGCACTCAAAGCTGTCAAACGTGTAGCTGTCGCCATTCATCGTAACGTCAAACGTTTTGTCATAATCGTTTCCACAAAAATCACAAATTGCCATCGTTTACGCCTCCTCGTTTCTCATATGACCGCTGCTTCTCCAAGCGCCGGTCACTTTGGTCTATTCATAGCATAAGGAAGCGGTAACGCTTTGCCTATATATCGCGGCATATCATGTAGTCATATCAGCAGGTATAGATTAACTGTCAGTTGATCGTGATCTCGCCGCGCATCCCTGCCTCGTAGTGACCCGGTTCGTGGCAAGCATACTCGAGCGTCCCAGCGTCACCAAAGCGCCAGGTCAATTGCTTGGTCTCCCCAGGCTGCAGCGTGAGGCTGTTGGGTTCGTCATGGACCATCTCGCCATCCATCTCGGCCATCTTGTCGGCGTGTTCCTGCTGCGCCGCGGCGTCGCCGAGGGTGAATTCGTGAGTGATTTGGCCGCTATTAGTCACCAGGAATGTAACCGTCTCTTCCGCCGCCACGTCGATGCTGCTCGGCTCGAAGGTCATCGTATCGAGGGTGGTGACCTGGACCATGCGGGCCGCCTCGTCTGCGTCGGCCGGCCCGCCAACGTCGCCGCTGTTCTCAATCCCGCTGGAAGACGCTGTGTGGCGACCCGGCCCGTGACCACCGCCGAAGAGAATCATGCCGACAAACAGCAGGACCAGGACGATGCCGATGATGCCAATTACCTTCACCAAGCCTGGTACGTTGGCGACGGGACGCTGATTTTCAGGATTTTTTTCCGGATCTTGAAAATCTGAGTACCCGATACGGGGCTTCTGCGTCCGGTATTCCACCGCAGCGTCCTTGGTAAGTTCCGCCGCCGCGACGAAAACGACGCCCCAGGCAATAGCTACGGGCGCCCACACCAGGCCGAGACTCGAATCGACGGCCGGGTACGCGACTGAAGCCAGTCCGAGGAGAGCCGGCAGCAGGCTGGCCACCCACGCCGCGAGCCGCCAGCCGTCGGGCCGCAGGCTCGCCAGGAGGCCCACTCCGATGATGGTAAAGCTGAAGGCGGTCATGAATCCATAGTGGCCCATGCCGGCATGCTCGTTGGCGACGTTCCCCTGCCGCTCGATGTTGGTGAACGCGAAAGCGAGCAGCGGCACGGCGGCGATGAGGACCAGCACGAGCATCAGCCAATTCACTCGCGAGACGCTGAACGAACGAAAGAAACCACGCCCAGTTGGGTGAAGTACGGCGGCGATAAGCGTCACAGCGGCCGGCCCAATCCACGCAGGGTTCAGAACGTTGGTATTATTTGTGAGGACAAGGGTCAGCAGCAGGGTCAGCACCAGCCCCATCCAGGGGATCAGCGCCATCAACTGCCCCGCAACGTTCTGCGCCGGCCGGCGGAGCTGGGCGAGCATCCCTATTACGGCCGGCACGACGATGAAGCCGAAGGTGAGATCGTGGATGCGGTGGTTTAGCTCGGTGAAGTGCGTCATGCCGAGAAAGCCTGGCTGCAACTGCATGATCAAAACCATTAGCCCGTTTAACGCCGCCAGCCCAAGCGTAACCAGCACGGCGAATGCAAACACGGGCGACGCGCGAAACGTGTGCTTCAGTTCGATCACCCAACGTGGTGGGCTGGTGAACCCGCGGTCTGAACTCACGCCGGTATCGGGTGGCTGGTCAGTCATCTGCGCTTCCTCCTCTGTTGTGCGTGATTGTCAGTGTTATCGTAACGGCAACAGCTTACCAAACAGTATGTCTATTGTCAATACATGATGTCTACATTAGATCAAGACTGTCTTGACGCGACCGTTATGCACACGGTATACTAAGACGATGCCAAATCTGTGGAACGAGACGATCGAGGCGCACCGCCGCGAGGTGCACAACGCGATCCTGGATGCCACCGCCGCGCTCGTGCACAGGCACGGACTGCGCTCGGTGACGATGTCGCAGATCGCCGAGGAGACCGGCATCGGACGTGCGACGCTGTACAAGTACTTCTCAGACGCCGAAGCGATCCTGCTCGCCTGGCACGAACGTCAGATCAATCGCCATCTCGAACATCTCGCCGGCGTCCGGGACAAGGCCGGCGACGCTGGCGAGCGACTCGAAGCTGTGCTCGAGGCCTACGCGCTTACCGTCCACGACTCCCACGGGCGCCACGACGCCGAACTTGTGGCGTTTCTGCACCAAGGCGAGCAGGTCGCTCAAGCGGGGCAGCAGCTCCGCAACATGGTCCGAGACCTTCTGGTCCAGGGCGCCGATCTCGGCGCCGTCCGGGACGATATTGCGCCTGAAGAACTCGCGAGCTACTGTCTCCATGCCGTCACCGCGGCCAGCACCATGTCGTCCAGGGCCGCGGTCCACCGGCTCGTCACGGTCATTCTGGCTGGGTTGCGTTCCTGCGCCTGATCCGGCTGTTCTAAAAGATATCCCCTCGAAGCAACGTCGAAGGAGATTACATGGCTGAAACGGTTGGATTTATTGGTTTAGGCATTATGGGCCAGGGTATGGCCCGCAATCTATTACAGGCCGGCTTCGACGTGACAGTGTGGAACCGAACAGCCGCCAAAATGGAGCCCCTGGTTGCTGATGGCGCCAAAGCCGCCGAGAGCCCCGCGGACGTCGCCGCTCGTAGCGACATCATTATTACCTGCGTCAGCGACACGCCCGACGTCGAAGAAGTGATACTGGGCGAGGATGGGGTGATTTACGGGGCGCGGGAAGGCTCGCTCGTCGTGGACATGAGCACCATCAGCCCGCAGGCAACTCGCGACATCGCCGCGCAGTTAGCCGAAAAAGGGTTACACATGCTTGATGCGCCCATTAGCGGCGGCAGCGAGGGCGCTGCCAACGGCACCCTGAGCATCATGGTCGGCGGCGACGCCGCGCAGGTGCAGCGCGCTATGCCCGTCTTTGAAGCGATGGGCAAGACCATCACTCACGTCGGTCCCGTGGGCGCGGGGCAGACCGTCAAACTCGTCAATCAGATTCTCGTCGTCATCAACATGTTGGGCGTTAGCGAAGCGCTGCTCTTTGCCCAGGCCGGTGGGCTGGACATGCGGACGACGCTGGACGCCGTAACCCAGGGCGCCGCGGGAAGCTGGATGCTGAGCAACCGCGGGCCTCAGGTGGCGCAGCGCGACTGGCGTCCCGGCTTCACCATCGACCTGCAGCAAAAAGACCTGCGCCTGGTGCTGGAAGCCGCCGATCAGATGGGCATCCCCGCGCTGGGAACGGCCACTGTCTTCAATCTCTACCGCACGCTACAGTCGCAGGGCCTGGGCGAAGAGGGCAACCACGCCCTGGTCAAGGCGCTGGAAAACCTCGCGGGCTTGAAAATAGGAGAGGTGCCTGGCACCTGAAGGAGGAAGTCCATGAGTCAGAACGAAATTTTACTCAACTACGTCGACAACCGCTGGCAGCGATCGCAGGCCGGCGAACAATTGCCCGTAAATAACCCGGCGACGGCCGAAATCATGGCCCGCGTGCCGCTGTCGCCTGCCGAAGAAGTGGACGAGGCCGTGCGCGCTGCTTCCAAC
>JAICPS010000695.1 GCA_025929715.1 Anaerolineae bacterium
AACCTGTTGCTGGCGGCGCTGACGGGGGTCACGGGTAGTTTTGACGAGGCTCTACTGGCGGCCGAATGCGTGCTGGCCATGCAAGGTCGTGTCCTGCCATCAACGCTTGAACAGGTGACCCTTGTCGCCGACGTTGAGGGATCCATCGAGGGAGAAGGAGCGCGTCGCGTTGCCGGCGAGTCGGCTATCACAAAAGCGGGTGGGCATATAAGGCGCATCTACCTGGAACCGGCTGCCGTACGCGCGTACCCGCCGGCGGTGCAGGCGATCCTCCACGCGGAGCTAGTGGTGATTGGTCCAGGAAGCCTCTACACTAGCATCATGCCCAATCTACTGGTGCGGGATGTGGCCGAAGCGTTGCGGCACACGCGCGCGAAGGTAGCTTATGTCTGTAACCTGGCGACGCAGCCTGGCGAAACTGACGGATTTAGCGTTGTCGACCATGTGGACGCCATTCTGGACAATATAGGAACGGGTTGTGTGGATTACGTTGTCGCAAACAACAACCTTGATGCGCCGGCCGAAACGCTGGGGCAGACGATTCTGGTGGGCCCGGCATGGCCTCCAGAACGAGACGGTAACATTCGTTTGATAGAAGCAGATCTTGTTGACGAGGCGCGACCGTGGCGGCATGATAGTGTGAAGTTAACTCGTCTCGTGCGCCAAGTCATGGCAGAAATAAAGAAAAATTGAATCGAACTAGAAGGTCGAGGGGCGACCATGTGGTCGCCCCTTATCGTTCCCCATGCCATTGCAGTTAAAGGAACTCGAAGCGCTCATGCACGCCTTTGTCGAGGAGAAAGGCTGGTATGACGTTGATTCACCGAAGGAGCAGTCAGCGCGGAATCTGGCTATTTCGCTGGTTCTAGAAGCTGCGGAGGTCTTGGAGCATTTTCAATGGCAAGAAGAGACCAAGGATAGGGCCGCGTTGGCAAGCGAGCTAGCGGATGTGGCATTGTTTCTCCTCCAGTTGGCCAGCATCAGCGGAATTGATCTGGAGGAGGCGATCGTGAACAAGTTACAGGAGAACCGTGGACGCGAGTGGCCCGCCGCATGAAGATTCTGGCGGTAAGCGATCGAGTGCTGGGTCATCTGTATTCGACCAATGTGCGCGAAAATTATCCTGACGTCGAGCTGCTGATTGGTTGTGGGGATCTTCCGTTCTATTACTTGGAGTTCCTAATTTCGGCCCTTAACGTGCCTCTGTTGTACGTCCGTGGAAATCATGATACAAGTCCGCAGTATACGATAGACGGGCGAACGTTGACGTCGGTTCAGGGTGGTACCGACCTGCACGGCCAGGTGATTCGATTGAACGGGTTGATTGCTGCCGGGTTGGAAGGTTCGATGCGTTATCGACCCGGCGCGCCGCTGATGTATAGTGAATCTGAAATGCGCTGGCAGGTGCTGCGTATGATACCCCAGTTTTTGTGGCGCCGCCTGCGCTACGGGCGAGCGGTTGACCTTCTCGTCACCCACTCGCCGCCGTTTGGTGTACATGACCGGCCTGATCGGGCGCATACCGGTTTTAGAATTTTCCGCGACGTCATCCGCTATTTTAAACCCCACTTTCTGCTGCACGGTCATATCCATGTTTATCGCCACGATGTCGAGCGCGTGACGCGTGTTGGCGAGACGACAGTAATTAATGTGTACCCGTATCGGGTGCTCGACCTGAGTAGCGCTCCAGGAGCAGAATCGTATGGATCAGGCAAGATGAAATAGTCGGTTAACTGAGTATTTGAAAAAATTTCGGCGCCTGGGTGGGTACGGAGCGGGTCTTCGACTGAAATATTGAAAGCAGTTCATATGCGTTGGTGAACAGCATAATAATAGAGCATGACGGTCTTGCGCTGCCTTGTTCCCATGCATTATGATACATTTAGGACGCTGGCAAAACGCGCTGCCTCGTACGAGCAGAATGCCGGAGTGCGCGAAGGCGTTTGAGTGTTGGGGGCAGCACTGGACTGAGATGGATTCCGCGCTAGGTAAGACAATTGAATTAAAGCAGGTGTTGGAGCCGGTTGGGCGTTATTTTGGGCAGCCTTTGCGCTTCTACAGGAAATACGAGCGCGAAAACCTGCGCCCGGACCTGATGGCTGGGATAACGGTGGCGGTGATTATGCTGCCACAGGCGATTGCGTTTGCACTGATCGCGGAGTTGCCGCCCGAGATGGGGCTATATGCGGCGGTGGTAGGCAGTATTGTCGGCGCGCTGTGGGGCT
>JAICPS010000107.1 GCA_025929715.1 Anaerolineae bacterium
GGTGGACGGCCTGCTTAGCTCACCGGCATTGCCGCCGCAGTTGGAGCAGCTGATCCAGGGGAAAGCGGAAGGCAATCAGTTCTTCGTCGAGGAAACGGTGCGTGAGCTGATCGAAGGCCGGGTGCTGGTGCAGGATGATGGGCGTGAAGGTTCGCGCTGGCGTGTGGCGCAGCAGGTGCAGGACATCGCCATCCCTGATACGCTGCAGGCCCTGCTGACGGCGCGCATCGACCGTCTGGAGGAGGCGCCTCGCCGCACGCTTCAGCTTGCCGCTGTCATTGGACGTACTTTCACGGCGCGCGTGCTCAAGATGATCTCTGCGACGCCGCAGGAGATTGACGCTCACCTGATAGCGCTGCAACGCGCCGGCTTGATTCAGGAGGAAGCGCGCCTGCCGGAGCCTGAGTACAGTTTTCGCCACGGGCTGACGCAAGACGCCGCCTATGGCTCGATCCTGTTGCGCGAGCGGCGCGCGTATCACGGCCAGGTTGGGCGCGCCCTGGAGCAACTTTATGCAGAGAATCTGGACAAGCTCGCCTCCATGCTCGGCCACCATTTCTCGGAAGCGGGCGACCGCCAGCGGGCCGCGGGTTACTTTGAGCAGGCGGGGGAGCAGGCCGCGTCGGTATACGCCAACGTCGAGGCGGTTGTCTTTTACACCCAGGCGATTGCGCTGCAAGACGAGCTGCAATTGCCCGCTGCAGAGAGCGCCGTGGAGCTGTACCGCAAGCGCGGCGACGTGAACCAGATCCTCGGCCGCTTTGAGGAGGCGAGGGCAGATTATCAGGCCGAGCTGGAGCTGGCCCGCCGCCGGCAAGACCTAGGGGCCGAATCGCAGGCGCATCTTCACCTGGGCTTTCTCTGGGCGGCACGCGATTATGGGCAGACGGGCGATCACTTTCACCAGGCGCTGGAGAAGGCGCGCCGCCTGGAGGCGCCGGCAATCCTGGCGCATAGTCTTAATCGCGTCGGAAACTGGTATCTCAACAGCGCCCGGCCGAATCTGGCCGTGGAGCACCACCGGGAGGCGCTCGCAATTTTGCAAGAGCTGGGCGATAAGAAGGGGCTTGCCGAAACGTATGATCTCCTCGGGCTTGCCCTGACTCATAGCGGCCAAATGCTGGCGGGCGGCGCGTACTACGAGCAGGCTATTGCCCTCAGCCGGGAGTTGGGCAACCGCCAGGCGCTCGCTTCGGCGCTGGCCACGCATTCGAGTGTTTGCGCCAACGCGGAGTTGCAGGGAATTTTTCCAGCATTGCAACGATTTTCGCAGGCGGTGCGGGCGGGCGAGGAGGCGTTGGAAACGGCGCGGGCCATCGGCTGGCGCGCAGGTGAAGCTTTTGCCGGTTTTGCTGTTTGCCTTCGAGCCGCGGCGACAGGCGATTACACGGGAGCGACAGCCGCGGCGCGTGACGCATTGGCGCTTGCCGAGCAGATTGGGCACCGGCAGTGGCTCTGTGCCGGAAATTGGGCGATGGGGTATGTTCTTTACGAGCTGTTTGATCTCCAGCCAGCGCGCCGTCATTTTGAAGATGCCCTGGCTTTGGCCCAGGCGAACCACTCGCAGCTATGGATCGAGTTTAGCGTGAGCATGCTGGTGCGCGTGCTGGTGGCGCAGGGAGAACCAGAACAGGCCGGAGTCGTTTTGCAGGTGTGCTATCAGGCGCGCGAACGCCCACAATCGTTGGGACAGCGGATGGTTTGGCGCGCGGCTGCAGAACACGCGCTGGCTCTAGGCGAAGCGGAGCGGGCGCTTGACGTCGTCGAACGGCTACTGGCATATACGTTAGAAGAAGAAGCGTTCGAGCCGGAAATGCCGTTTGGCTTGCACGTGCTACGGGGGCATGCGTTAGCAGCGTTAGGGCGCACAGCTGAGGCCCAGGCCCTGCTACAGGCAGCGCGCAATACGGCCGATCAGTATTACGCTTCGTCCAGCCGGTGGCGCGTTCACGCGGAACTGGCCCGACGTTTGGAGAAATAAAGTCGTCTCATCTCCCTCTTATCCTCACCTGTTAGAGTAAAGTCCAGTACACAAATACGGAGGTATAACCGCATGGAACCAGACCGGCATACATTGGTCCTTATCGCCGCCGTCGTGCTGCTGGTGAGCGCCCTGGCGGGCGTGCTTGCCGGCGGCTCATTGCTGACCACCGAGTCGCCGAGCGCTTCTGTTGCCAACGACAATGATCTACCCCTCGCAGGGGAGCCCGTCACAGAGAAATCAATTCTAGAGGAAGGCAGGGCCGTTGCCGTCGCGATGCTGGAGCAGGCCGGCGCCGTGGCGCTGGAACATACCGGCGCGGGGCGCGTGACGGAAATTGAAGTCGCCGAGGACGACGGCTCCTTCGAAGTCGAGGTGGCGCTGGACGACGGGAGCGAGGTAAAGGTGTTTCTGGACGAGAATTACCAGGTGCAGGGACAGGGAGCCGACCACAACGAACAGGACAATAGGTCGATTACGGGCGCGACGCTGGAGCAGGCCACGGCCGCGGCGCTGCAGCATACTGGCGAAGGTCGGGTCCTGGGCATTGAATTGGGCGACGATGAAGGCGTTTACGAAGTTGACGTCACGCTGGACGACGGCAGTGAGGTCGAAGTGTATCTGAATGAGGATTTTGAGGTGGTGGATCAGCGTTGACGTTTGTGCCAGAGCCACCAGCCAGCGGCGACGATGAGGGCGGCGGCGCCGAGTCCAACGGCTAGAAACTGAGTGCGCGCGGGGAGCTGTAGCGGTTCGGGTGGCCGTTCGCCCCTGGGCCCAGATGTGCGGCGAATGCGCCATAGCGCCCCGGTCCCCTGTTGCATGCGAATGCCCCCGATTTCTGGCGCGATGCGAATAATGCCCCAGTCGACCACGTAAAGGGCGCCGTCCGGCCCGAATTGGACGTGTGACGGGCGCTCGAATCCCTGGTGCGGCAGCCAGGCGGCCGGTCCTTCTATTTTATTCACGGCAAAATCGACGAGGCGCCTGTTGCGGGTGTCGACGCGCACGACTTTGTAGCCGCGAGGTTTGAGCGCGTAGTGCACGGTGGTGATCGGCGCCAGGTCGCCGAAGAGGGCGACGAAGGCGTCGCCGGGGAAGCCAAACGCTTCGTCGCGGCAGAAATCGAGGCCGTTGGCAGCCACGTGGGCGGGGAAGGTGAGGAAAGGTTTGGGCGGGTCGGGGTCGGGGTGCTCTGCCAGGACCGGCTCACGGCCACGACCTGCCTGCCAATAGGGATCATCGAGGCGCACGCCGGCCGCAAAATCGGGCCAGCCGTACCAGCCGCCTTCCTCAATTTCGTATAGGTCGTCAGGATCTCCGGTCACGTAGCGCGAGCTGCGCTGGTCCATACCGTGCTCGGTCGCAAAAAGGCGGCCATCAGGGTGAAAGGCGATACCGTACGGATTGCGTAGGCCCCAGGCCACGACTTCGAGGTCGCTGCCGTCCAAATTGCAGCGCAAAATGGCGCCGTTGCACCTGACGTCGCCCTTGACGACCTGGCCGGCATAGGTCTCGACGCCGTAAGGTACATAGACGCCGGTACGCACCGTGCCCTTGGAGTTGTTGAGCACGTCGCGCTCCTCGTAATTACGCCCGCTGAGGGTGACGTCCTGGGCGGGCAGGTCGTGGAAATCGGGATATTTGGCCAGCCATTCAAAGGCGAAGTTATCCGCGCCGACGATGCCGGAATTGGTGGCGGTGCCCTGTCCGAAATAGAGTTTGCCGTCGGGGCCGACGATGGGGTAGTTGGCCTGGTGGTCGCCGTTCCCGCGCAGCCCACCGACCAGCTCCTCGACGTTGCCGTCGCCGTCGAGCCGCAATAGGGTGCTGGTGTTCATCACGTAAAGCGATTCGTCGTGCCAGCAGGCGCCGGTGACGGCGCCTGTCTTGATCCAGCGCTCGCGCGGCAGGCTGTAAAACGGTTCCCAGCGCCCGCTGGCGAGGTCTACTTTGAGAATGCGCGGCACAGCGTCAATTTTGTGGCCCGACTCGACGACGTAGCAATGACCCTGGTCGTCGAAGGTGCAATGCACAGGCGCGTTGAAACCGCTGGCGACGAGTTCGATGCTGTAGCCCTCGGGCAGCAGAATGTCTTCTGGGTTATAGCTGCGGGGGCCTTTCCGCTCGATTTTGAGCAGGTTTTTGAGCTGCGGTTGGATGGGGGCGTAAAGCCAGGCTAGCCAGTTAGGCAGCATCGGCGCCTTGAGCGCCTGACCGCGATCGTCGCGCTCGGTCTGTTTTGTGGGTTGGTGAGTCATTTTGTACCTCCAATGTCTGATCTATGATTGGGTATGACTTCCTGATGGCCTATGATTACATGAGGCCTATGATCGGAATGGCGCGCGGCGACGAAGCGCAGTACGACGATACTGGCGAGAAATGACGCCGTCGCTACCATGAAAAGCGGGGGAAAGCCGGCGGTGTCCACGAGCGGGCCAAAGAGCCCGGCAACAGCGGCCGCGCCGCCTGTACCGAAGTTGGCCAGCCCGAAAAAGCGTGCAGCTTCCGCTTTTGGCGCGACGTCGGCCGTGAGTGCCCAGTTGGCGCTGGCAAATGCCGCTGAGCCGAGACCCATGAGGCTCCCGAACAGCGCAATTTCCAGGCGGCTGCCGGCCGAGATCAGTGGCAGAGCGCCGGCCGCGCTCAGCAGGCCGCCGGCGACCATCAACGGCACGCGGCCCACGCGGTCGGCCAGCCAGCCGGCGGGCACAGCGGCGAGGAGCGTCACCAGCGATAGCAGCGCGAGCAGCAGCCCGGCCTCTTCCGCGGCGCGATCTGGCGTCAGATTGAGCCGGACGGCGACGAAGAGGAGAAGAAAGCGCCCGACGGTGTAGACGCCTAGCAGGAAGAGGAAGCGCGAGACGACGAGCCAGGCAAAAGCGCTGTGCTGCTGCACGTCGAAGTGGAAGGCGCGGCTCAGGCTCCAGCGCTGCGCAGGTGTCAGCTGCTGTGACGGGGGCGCGGGGGCCTCGCGGACGAGCGCCAGGGTTAGTACAAACGTCGCCAGTAGAATGGCGGTGAGGGCGATCACGGCAAGCGGCGTGCCGCCTTTTTGGACCAGCGCGCCGAGGGCGGCGAAGGCCAGGAAAGCGCCGCCCAGATCCATGAGTCCCTTGACGCCGGAGGCGGCGCCGCGCCAGCGCCTTGGCGCAAGATCGGGAATAAAGCCTTGTTGGGCGGCCTGGGCGATGCTTGCGGCGAGCTGGACGAGCAGGTAGGCGGCGAAGACGAGGAGGAGCGAGCGCGCGAAGGCGAAAAGGGCCAGACCGGCGATGACGACGAGGACGCCTATGCTGAGTGGCCCGCGTCGTCCCCAGCGGTGGCGGGTACGATCGCTAAAGTGGCCGGCCAGCGGCTGTATCAGCATGGCGGCGAGCAAGCCGGCGAAGGTGATCAGGCCCAGGGCGGTGGCGGCGCGCCCGTCGCCCAGGATGGTGAGCAGATGGGCGGGCAGGACGATGCTGTTGAGCCCGTCGAAGAGCGCACTGAGGGCGAGCCAGAAGATGTTGATCCCGAGTAGGAGTCGTATGCGGGACAAGGGTTTTTTTTTGTATAACGAGTTGGTAACTCGTTTCTCCGGCAGCGAGGGCCGATTACGGCCTGGACCAAATCGCTGTACATTATGCAGTATAAGCCTTCGGCGGGTTCCTCGGTCGCGATGGGGGATATATTTTAGATATAATGTGGCGTCTGGTGCGAGTGTGTGTGGTAGTCTTGCACTGTGATTTTGTCTTGAACTGGATTTTAGTGATTTAGTGATCGACTATGATTTGAAGGTGGCGTCATGATTGAGCGCGAACATCGGTGGCGCGGGGCGCCGGATATAGGGCGGACGCTGGCGCTAGTACAGGGGGCTTATTTTCTGGTCACCGGCATCTGGGCACTGGTCAGTATTGGGACCTTCCAGAAGGTAACCGGGCCCAAGACGGATCTGTGGCTGGTGAAAACGGTGGGTGTGCTAGTGGGGGTTATTGGCGCGGTGCTGGGTTGGGCGGGCATGCGCGAGCGGGTGACCGCCAGCGAGCGGCTGCTGGCCGTAGGCAGCGCGGCCGGTCTGACGGCGATCGACGTGATCTACGTGCTGCGCGGGCGCATCAGCCCGGTTTATTTGCTGGATGCGGCGTTGGAGGTGGGGTTGATCGCCGGGTGGATTGCGGAGATCATGCAGGGTACACGACAATCGGACGAGGGAGCGCCACAGGCGGCGTGGCAACCGGCGGGCGAGCAGCCGATAGGCGAGGGTTATTACATTTCTACTTTTGAGCCGGGCGTGGATTAAGCAATGTGAGCGAATGGATCAGCCAGGTAGTCATGGACCTGGGCTACGCGGGTCTGGCCTTGCTCACCTTCCTGGAAAACATCTTTCCGCCGCTTCCTTCCGAGATCATCCTGCCGCTGGGGGGCTTTCTGGTTGCGCAGGGCCAATTGTCGCTAATTGGCGTCACGTTGGCCGGCACGCTCGGCTCCGTGGGCGGTGGATTGGCGCTTTACTTTCTGGGCAGGCAGGTGCGGCAGGAGCGACTGGCAGCGTGGGCCGAGCGGTATGGGGGCTGGTTGCTGCTGACGGCGGACGATATAAACGAGGCTTTTGACTGGTTCGGCCGCCACGGCACGAAGGCGGTCTTTCTGGCGCGCCTGGTGCCCGGCGTGCGCTCGCTGATTTCGATTCCCGCCGGAGCCTGCCGCATGGACCTTTTGCCGTTCCTGCTCTACACCACGCTGGGCACGGCGATATGGTCAGCCGTCCTGGCCTATGCCGGCATGGCGCTTGGTGCGGAGTATGGGGAGTTTGGGCGCGTGCTGCAATGGGCCACCTACGTCGTGATAGCAATGACGGTGTTGGCAGTGGTGAGGTGGGGGATGAAGAAGAGGCGGCGGGAATAGCGGGTCTGCAAATGGGCAAGTTTACAGGTTTGCATGCAGGATGCTTCCGACTATGATAATTTATCGAGCCGGACAAGCTTATTTTCCCACGTCGGAACGACCCGCCAACTTAAACCTATCCGAGAACCAGAATAACAGCTCGCTAGGCTGCACGCTTTCATACACCACGTTTTGCAACTCCGCTGCCAGCTCTTCCAGCTCCACTTGATCCCGCGCGACAATGCCGAAGTGCTCGAGCATCTTCTGAGCGTCATATTTCCTTCGATAAAATCTTGAATCGATCCACGTCTGGACGCGGCGGCGAAGCGGGGTAAACAGCGCGGCGACGGCCAGCGTGGAGATGACGATTGCCACACTGGAATTCTGCCCGGTTGCGACCCGGAAAAGCTGCTGCAAGACGACGACGGCTCCGAAGTAGATCAGCGCCAGAAAGGCGGTCAACAACGTGTAACTGAGCGTCTTGCGGATGACAAAGTCAATGTCGTAGAGGCGGTATTTGAAGATGGCCAGGCCGGTCGAGATGGGCACGACGGTGATGATGAGCGGCAGCATGATGTCAACCGCAAAGGCTATTAGACTGGTCTCAGGGAGCGTCTCGGCAACATAGAAGATCACCAGCGCGAGTGGGCTTACAAGGAGTACGCTGGCCACGACCAGCTTTACCTGCTGGCGCATGACCGGGGTTGAGCGGCTGTAACGAACCAGCAAGGAAGCGGCCGAACCAAGCGTGGCTGCCAGGATACCGGCCGTTGCGACCCCGGAAAGCAGACGCACCAGGCCCGCGGGCAGCGCTGCGTCGAGCACCGGAGAGGCCCTGACAGCGTCCTCGACGGCGATCAGTGCCAGGCTGATCAGCGCCGTCCAGAGAACCGGTCGCCAGCGTGGCGAAGGCAGGTGCCCATCGGGAAAAAAGAGCCAGGCGAGCGTAATCATCATTCCCAGACCGCCAATCCAGCCCACCGAAGTCAGGATGGTAAGAATGGCGCGAATCGGCCCGCCAGAAGCCGGCACGAGCGCGTTCTCGGCCACGGTTGTGACGGCAAGAAAGACGTTGGAAAGGAGGTAGATCCAGCCAAGCCGGTTGTGCGGCTCGCGCGAGGCCACCAGAGCGCCGACGGCGCTATAAGCGGCGAACGGAAGCGCCCACAACCACTCCACCAGGCGCCGTTCTGAGCTCAACACGACCCCCATGGAAGTGATCACGAAGAAAAAGAGCAACCAGGGCAACCACCGCCATTTCATGGTTGTTCCTCCTTCAGCCAGAGCAACACCAAAGCGGGATGCAGCGTGTCTTCAACTGCATCCACTAGCGCGCGTACCAGCGGGACCAGCTCGACTTCATCGCGCACGGTTTTGCCGAACGCCCTAAGCGTACGTTCCGCGTCGTACCGACGGCGATAAAAGCGGCGGTCGATGAACGCCTGCACCCTACGACGCAACGGTTGGAATAGGGCGGCAATCGCCAGGGTGGAGAGGACGATCGCTAACTGCGAGCCCTGGCCCGTGAGCAGGCGGAAGACGTGCTGCATGAGCGTCACGCTGCCGAAATAGACCAATAACAGCACGGCCGTCAAAACCGTGTAGACGAGCGTGCGCCGGATAATTATGTTGATATCGTAGAGACGGTACTTGAGGATGGCAACGCCCGCCGCTATGGGGATTCCGGCAATCGCCACGAAACCGGTGGCCCAGACAAGGTCGGCGACGGGTCCCGAACCGGGAATCGCAAAACCGGTAATGAAGGCGGCCGCCGCCACGCCCCCCACGTAAAGGATCCACTTGATCTGCTGTCGCACCTCTCCACATGAGCGCATGTAACGTAACAACAGAGAAACCACCGCGAGCAAGAGAACGGTCGCCAGAAGAGCGCTGCCGGCGACGTACAGGCGGTTCATGAGCATGCCCAGGGGCCCCTCTAGCAGCGCCGGGTAGGCGACCATTGGGTAGTCATTTTCCAGGATGCCGGGGTTGAATGCAGCTCCGACCATTGTCATTGCGGTCGCAATGGCCGCAATCCACAGGATCACGCGCCAGCGGGACGACAGCGGTTGGCCGTTTGGGAAGAGCAGCAAGAGGAACGCCGGTGCTGCCATCAACAGGGGGCTGGTCCACGAAAGGATCCATGCGGCAATTTCACCGCCGGGCAGCGCGCCCGGGCGCACGATCAGCGTGTAATCGGCGTAGAATTGACCCGAAAAGCCCGCGCCCAGATAGACGCCCACCAGGCAGAAAAGCCATCCCACAGCATTGCCGGGACGGCGCGAGGCCACCACGGCGCCAACGGTGGAGAACACCAGGAAGGTGATCACGAGCACCGGTAGGAAACCCAGCGGCGGCCTGTCTCTTTCCGCCAGTGAAATCGGCAGGCTTAGCAGGTAAAAAAGCACGGTTGAGGCGGCGAACGCCAGCGATACGATCCAGAGCGACCACGCCGCTTTCGCAGCATGCCGGTCGAATGCTCTCGTCCCGTGTTTCATTGTCATAACGTTAAAGGCGCCAACTACATCAATCCTAACTTTACAGTACGATCCCCATTTTACGAGCGCATCGTCACCATACCGTTACGCAATGCGTTTCAAGATTGCAGCTCGGGGTGTTCAATCTCGGCCGCCGGCTTTAGAATCTCGATATCCTCCAACGGCTCCGGCCGGTGCCCAAAGTTGACCTCTGGACCGCCGCTGGGCGCGGCCCAGCGCACGGCGTTAGCGATCACCTGTAGCACTTCTGGCTGGTGGTAGATAGGGTAGGTCTCATGGCCGGGGCGGAAGTAGAAGATTTTGCCGCGCCCGCGGTGGAAGCAGCAGCCGCTGCGGAAGATCTCGCCGCCGGCAAACCAGCTTATCAAGACGAGCTGGTCCGGTTCGGGGATGTCGAAGTGCTCACCGTACATCTCGGCGTTGGGGATCTCGAAATACTCGGGTAGGCCGCGGGTGATGGGATGGTCCGGCGAGACGACCCACACGCGCTCTTTTTCGCCGGCTTCACGCCACTTAAGGTTGCAGGTGGTACCCATGAGCCTGATAAAGATGCGCGAAAAGTGGCTGGAGTGCAGGGCAATCAGCCCCATACCGCCGGCCACGACGCGTTGGTAGATTCTTTCGACCACTTCGTCGCTCACTTGAGCATGAGCCATGTGCCCCCACCAGACGAGCACGTCGGTCTCTGACAGCGTCTCGTCGTCGAGCCCATGTTCTGGCTCTTCCAGCGTCGCGGTGCGAACGGCGACACCCTCCTGTCGCAAATGCCGCGCAATCGCGCCGTGGATACCCTCCGGATAGATGCGGGCGATGCCTTCATGCTGTTTTTCGTGCAGAAATTCGTTCCAGATGGTGACGCGGGAGAAATCAGTCATTGTGAGCCTCCAAAAAAGATGAAACCACAGAGAACGCCGCTTCGCTAAAGGAGAGCACAGAGATTTTAAAGATATAAGAGATTTAGAGATTTTTCGCGCAATAGCTTAATCAAAAATTCACCTCTTTTTTCTCCGTGTCCTCCGTGCTCTCTGTGGTTAATTCCACCGGCACACCACCCTGAGCTGACGAGTCACGGATGGCGTCCCACAGATGCGCCATGCGCAGGCCGACTTCGGGCGGGGAGGGGTTGGGGATGCGGCCTTCGCGCACCAGCAGGAACTGGTCCCACGCGCCGCGCCAGAAAGGGGCTTCCAGCGGCTGCCAGCCCTCTTTGTCGTCGTACTGCACTTCCAGGAATTCGCCCCAGGCTCCTATGCGCAGCATGCCTTCAGTGCCAAAGACGCGGATTTCCGAAGCGCAGGAGCGGCTGGTCTTGCCGCAGGCGGTGAGGGTGACCAGCCCGCCCGAGCGCAGCCGGCCCATGACCA
>JAICPS010000058.1 GCA_025929715.1 Anaerolineae bacterium
ACTACTGGCCTGTATGCCATGCAATGACGAGTAAAGATCTTCCTCGGTCTGAATATTTTCCAGGTCTCCCGCCAATTTCTCTGAGTAGCTGGTTACCATGTCCAAAGGATTTTTGAAGTCCGGTTGCAACATCGAAAGGATACTACGTTTTAAGGCCTCAAAGCTCTGGTTCATCGCGCCCTGGCGCTGAAAAAAGCGGTCCAACTGCGTGACGGTGAGGCTCATCAGGTCATCTATGTCATATGGCTTTGTAATATATTCTTCGGCGCCACTTCTGCGACCACGGTGGACGTCTTCGCGCTCCCCTTTTGCCGTCAGAAATATGAAAGGAATCTGCAGCCAGGCAGCACTGGAGCGTACTCGTTTGAGAAACTCGTAACCGCCCATAATGGGCATCATGACGTCGGAAATTATCAAGTCAGGCTGATACCTTTCAAGCAACTTAAGACCTTCCTGGCCATTAGACGCAGTCAATACACGCAGCTCGTACTGACCTTGGGCCATCTCCATTAATTCGCGAAGGCCCTCCAGGAGGTGCTTATCATCTTCCACCACGAGGATCGTGGCCTGTCGCCGCCGAGCCTCATCGTAGGTGATCGTTTGACTCGTTCGCTCGTCATATAGCGGCAAAAAGATTGTAAATACGCTTCCCGAGCTCGCATCGCTCTGCACTTCAATCTTACCGTGATGCAAGTCAATAAGCCCTTTTGCGATCGCCAGACCTGAGCCTGAGCCTTGTTGCTCGAGGCGCTCACGGTTGTATTGAAAAAAGAGATCAAATAACTGCTTTTGCACGTGCGCCGGAAAACCGACGCCACTATCCTTTACGGAAACACGAACCCAATCGTTGTAAACGTCGGCTGAGAGCGTAATTTGTCGCGGACCATCACGTTTCGCCTGGGTAAACTTTAGCGCGTTGTCTAATAGGCGATCTATTGCATCAGATAAAGCTGCAGGATCGCCAAAGACGCCTGGAAGATCGGCGCCGATATCGTAATCTACGCGAATTCCTGACCGAGCAGCACTCGCCTCTATTTGCTCTCCTCGCTCGCGAATCAGTTTGCCCAGATGATACAAAGGTCGAGCCTGTTCGCGAAACGCCGCCGCCGCCTTCCCCGTTCGGATTTCCATGATCTTGATCAGGTCTTCAACGAGATTGGTCAAACGTACACAGCCAACCTGGATTCCACGTAAATATTCTTGCAGGTTGGAAGGATCTTCGACACTGACAATGCTTTCCGCCAGCATGTCATAGTAGGCCGTAACATAGGTCAGTGGTGTTCTGAATTCATGGTTCAGCAACTGCAATAGATTGCGTTTCAGTGTCCCCAGGCGCTGTTGGCGTGCCTGCTGAAGCTGGAACGTGCGATCAAGCTGACTTTTGACCAGTTCCAGTAATTCGGCACTGACAAACGGTTTTGTGATGTAGAGCTCAGCGCCACTGCGGCGACCTTGCATAATATCCTGCTTTTTACCCTTCGCAGTGAGAAAAATGAACGGAATATGCACCCAAGCGGGATTCTCACGGACAATGTTAAGAAATTCAAAGCCGTTGAGACGTGGCATCATGATGTCAGAAATGATGAGGTCCGGGGTAACGAGCCTCATGCTCTCGAGGCCCTCCTCGCCATCTGACGCTTTGACCACATCTACCTGGTAGCCGATGTCAAAAATACGTAACAAATCCGCCATCCCATCAAGGATGGTGATATCATCTTCGACAAGCAGAATTGTAGCCGTATCGTTCCGACTCTCTTGCATGCCCCTCACGATTCCCCAATCGCCCTAAGGTAGACCCCTGCCAGTCACACGCCAGTTACCGTTCTCGTGCGTGCGGCAACTGGCGTGGACAACGCTTGAAAATCAGTCAGTTCGAAGCCGGCGCGCGGCCAATAAAAGAAACAGCAAGCCCACAGCAGCCGCAACCGCAGTGCCTAGTCCGACGCCGGTATCAGGCAACGTTCCTCCGTCAGTTCCATTGTCACCGGCGCCCGCGATCGGCGTTGGCGTATTGGCGAATATACTGGTGCCAAAAAGACCAGACGTCGGCGTTGCTTCGGCTGGCTCTATGACTGCAGTTGGTGACGGTAAAGGAGTATTTGTAGGTATCGGCGTATTCGTCGGGGGTATAGCCGTATTGGTCGGCGTATTTGTAGGCCGCGCCGCTTCGGTTTCCATGGCAGCGATTGTCTGGGTCACCTGAGCGTTCTGAGCCAACGTCGTGGCGTTGGCTTGGGCAATTGCCGTGCTGGTACCACTTATCTCAACCTGATCGCCATCTCTGAGAACAAATACGGCGCCTGTACACAAAACCGCCAGCACAAGAATTCCAAGAAGCGCGGCTAATAAGATGGCAAACGGGGATGCCTGTCCCGACTCCATACTATAATGCTCGCGCGAACTCCGTTCAAACATGTTTCCCTCCTATTCGGACCGTCATCTAACGGATCATATCAAGGTTCGCATAGGGCACAAAAATTACCTGGCCGTCCTGCAGAGCAACCTCTGCGCCGGGCAGCCGAAAACCAACTTTTGTTGTCTGCGACCATTTGTGAAGGGTCACTATCTTGCCAACCTTGCCCGCATGAGGACTGCGCCAGATCCGCACGAGCTGGCCGCTACTAAGTTCCTCGGGTCTCGGTGGTGTAACCGCCACCGGATCTGACTCATGTATCGGGATGATAATTTCTGGTTTGTCCCAGGCGCTGCCGTCATTTCCCAGTAACGTGGCCTCATGGCCGTCATGTTGCTGCAATAACTTGAAAATAGGCGATGACATGGGAATATTGCCGAACCCTTCCGTTACCAGTACTGGAAAGCGAAAACGATAAAATTCGGCAATAAACGCGGCCGGAGCACTGCCGATAATGACGCCGCGCACCGAGTTCTCTTCAGCCAATTCCAATACGTCTAACGCGGGCAAATGACCAGCTACCAGCACTGCTCCACGAACGTCTGCACCAATATGCTCTGGCCCCAAGGCTGATTCGCGTTGTTCCGCCACAACTTTTAACCTACCGTACCCGTCCCGGCCCGAACTCCATTGCGCTTCAATTAACGCACCCTGGGTCTCGATTACAACTCCGCGATTTCCTAGAAAGCTGCGTACAACCCCGGGCATCATAGCGCGCAGTTCTAAAAGATCAGGCGTTTGCTGCAAAATTAGCCGTCCGTTTGTAACCTGATACAGCACCCCGTTGATAGGGGAATTAATACGCTGGCCGCCAAACAATGAACGCCGGTGAAGTAACGGTCTTTTCTTCTGAATTGCGGCGCCCTCTTCGACAAGCAAATACTCGGATAATTTTTCTGGTGACACTCCAAGAAGTTCTGCTGCCGGAACAATGGTGTAGCCACGCTGTTGCGACGCACGCGCGACAACTTGAACAGGCGTTACTTGTTGTCCAAGAGAGACCACCACTTCACCCGCCAGTGGCAGCCTCCTTTCGCGCCGGATACGTGTATTCTGATTAACCGTTGTCGCGCCCGGAGATATCATGATCGACTTCTGGTGTCTTTTACTGGCAAAACGCGAGTCACTTACCAGGACCGTCCAGTTAACTAACCTCCCATATCCCAATGCCACTGGCGGATGCGATTACGTCGTTCTTCTTCATCGTCGGGAAGCATGAGCGGACGGCCTCGTACGTCGACGACCAGCCCAACGGCGCCTCCCTGAACAGTTATCCTCCATCCCTTTCCAGGCCCACGGCCAACATCGACCTTGCGTTCGGGTTTCAAATTTAGCTCCGCCGAAACTCCTGGTTCCAGAGGGACTAAAATTAGTTCTCCGAATTCCGCATCGATGCGGTATTCGCCTTTGTCCTCTGTTTCTACAGTGATGCGGAGCGCTCTCTGACCTGGAGCGCCCGTCCCCGATGGGGCAATGACCCAACCAAGCTCGAAAAGAACGCCTCCTTCTAATATCTGAACTACCGCAGACGGCTGCTGAGAAGCCAGAATTCCCATCATCGGTAATACTCCGTAACGATCGACAGCCATCGAGAATACGCCCGTTGGCTGAAGAGCATCGAGCACGGTTAATACCGCTTGACCCGGTCGCGGAGAAGCGGCCAGGGTATTCCCTCGTAGGACGATGAGACGTGCCGATGGAAGCACCGTTGATAGATCGTTCCAACCCGAGCTGTGTACTGCCTGATTCAGCAACTGCCTTAAGAGGGCGCGAGCAAGCGCCTGTTCCAGGTACACTTCGTCATCGGTGAATGGGACACTATGTGGGTGAAGCGCCTTGTTAAAAACGAAATCGCTGAAGGTGGATTCACTGTATTCACCAGGAACCCATTGTAGAATGTCGCCAGAGCTTACGAGATTCAGCAATTCAGGGAGTGGTTCACCCATTCCAAGGTTACTTCTTACGAGAAGTTGCGCATACTCCTGGTCGGCGACGGCAATAGCGACACTGTTGGCGCCCACATCAACGCCAAGAACTTGCGAGCGATACAGCGCGCCGAAATATTTAATCATCGTGGCGAAAGCACGGCCTGTTGGCTGTATCCCTAGATTGGCCCACGAAATAAGCTCCTGAACCCCGGGCAGTTCCGTAATTTTCCGTTCGACGTAAATGTCAGTTAGTACCTGTTTGGCATCACTTAGATCTTCGATATCTACAGAGGGACGCACGTTGTCGGCGATATACAGATTTGACGCCTGTCCATATGTGCTTGACACATGCTCGCGCAGTCTGCTATTGCCTGCATACAGGATATCCGGACGTGCGCTACCGTTAAGTAGACCGGTACCTAACTCCAACGATTCAAGTAATTCACGTAGCTGTGGCGAATCGCTGCCATCGGCGCCCCCGGAAATGAAGATGAGTTCAGGCTTTTTCTCTAGAAGCGCCGCGACCCGATCCTGTTCGCTCTGATGTGCATCAAGCGTGAAAGCGCCGACCTCGTTCGCATAAATCGACTCGACCGCGCGACGGGCACTGGACACGCTCACGTCTTCCAGGAGGCCGGCGATGATCACTTTCAAGGGTTTTCCGGCGCTAACCGCGACTCCAAAGAAGTCCACACCCGAGCCATTCTTCTGTGCTGGTGTTATCAGATCCCCTTGCTCTGAAAGAAGCGGACGACCGGAAATCTCGGATAACTGACGTATGGCGTCTTGGACGCCAATCAGTATGTCATGCCAAGGGGACTTGATTGTCGTTGGTGAAACTGCCCGGGCGATTAACCGGTAATTTTCTTCGACGAGATCAAATAGCGCCACGGTCGTCGTTGTTGAACCGCAGTCTGCCAGAAGAAATGACGGGCGCTGTCCGTCGTTATCAATCATTGTAGGATGATCCCTAAAAGGAACGTCAGTTCAGCCATGAAATAGCTAACACGATCAATGAGTAGTACAAGACTGGTGCTAAAGACACCGGCGAAAATGGCGCCAAAGGCGATCATCAGGACGGCCTTACCAACGCTACTCACGCTGCGACGCCATAACGCTTGCGCTGGTTTCCCTTCTTGGTCTGCCTTGCCGGTAAATTGAAAGTAGAGAAGTGCGCACACACTGAGGAGAGCGACAACTAAGCCTATCAGCGGTTGGCCAGCCTTGACGGCCGTCACTTGCGGAAGGATAGTGCCGGTCACTGCGCCGACGAGGGCGACCGCGGCGCCAACCGTGACCAGTAAACCAATCGAAGCGTTCCCAATCCATGCCAGTGGACGGATCCATTTAAAGAGAAGGAGTATGGAAAGGACGATGGGCGCCAGCCACAAGACGTTCTCAGAAGAAGTCGGATTGGCAAGCAATTGCGAAATGACCGGTCTCAAAATACGATTAGTTGCTATGACGCCAGCATACCCCGCACTGACTCCTACTAACAGATGTACCGCAAGCCGATAGAGTGGATTATCGCCGAAAAGATAACTATAAATGAATATCGTGAGGAGCAGGCCTATGACGAGCGCCAGAGAATCGGTCATACCTTTATACTCTGCGTGTGCGAACTGTTCCTGTCACCAAATAAAAGATCGCGCCGGCGATGAATGCGGCGACTACGAGCCATTGTGAAAGGATGAGCGCGGTAGTCGTGTTCGAGGCATTTTCAGAATTGTCGGTGCTCGCGACACCGAATCCAACAGACACGTTGGTTAACTGTCCAGAGGCCAAATAAGGCGCTGCAAGCGGCTCCAACGCCGGTGTCACAAGAGCGCTCAAAGCGATTGGGCGCTGTGGATCTAATTGCTCGATCCAGGCCAGGAAACTGTCGCGATCGGCAGTAATTAAGATAACCAGTGCGATATTTTCCAACCTGTCTGCGGTTTGGGGCGCAATTTGCCGTCCAAAAAGCATCTGACAGAATGATCTGTCCAGTAAACAGCGTCCAAGCCGCCGTACACCTATCGTCCCACCCGGAATGAAGCCGAGATCATCGGCCACTACGAGATCGCTGCCAGCTGCTGCTTGTTTACCTAGTGCAAGTCCCGCTGCGGATAGACTGGTCAAAATCGCCGGGCTATTCTGATTTTCCAATCTTTGCAATAAATTTGCTGCTGATGGCTGTAAGACGCCAGACATCGCCGGTGTATAGTCGAAAACAACGAGAACTGGCTGCCCCGCCGCCTCACTTATAAGACTTTCAGCGAGTGGCGCTGGCGCAGCGCCGGCCGGAACAATGTTTTGTAAAACTTCGGGAGCCAGTAAAGCGAAAAGTATGGCAGCCACGAGAAGTGCGGAAAGCAGTAGGCGCGCGAGAGCCGGCCGGGATTGTTTGCTGTATCGCCCAGGAGAAATTGCGATGGCTTCGGTTTGTTGTGTGCGGGCTAGTTGCCGCAGCAGCGTTATCTGATGCTCTTGCTCTTTGCTGGCTCCTGGAGATCGTGGTCGCTCGAGACGTCCGCTATGCGCGACGATAGGCGCTATGCCAATCAAATCATGCATTCCCGCCATGGGACCACTACTGCCGTCAACGGTGTTCTCGGATTCAGCTTCATCTCCCGAAGGCGACGCCGCCCGAGATTTAATCAATTCTAACCAGCCGCGGACCCCTTGATGGCCGATTCGCTTAGGCATTTCTTCAGGCGTGGGTGGCGCCTCAAGCAGCTCTCGCCATTCGTCGCCACTATCAAGAGAAGCGACATCCAGGCCGCGCTCTTCAGCGGCGAGCGCCAGCTTCTCCCGCAAGGGCGTGCGGAGCCATTCAGGAATCTCTTCCATGGGCGTTGGCTCTGCAACCGTTTCGTCGCTAAATGGGCTATCTAACCACTCGGGGAGCTCATCTCCTGCCAACTGTGGAGGTACATTTGCCAATTCTGGTGAAGAAACGGAAGCCTCGGCGAGATCATCAACGGTTTCAATGTCGGCCAAAACGTCGCTGAACCAATCCGGCAAATCTTCCTGGGGGACCTCTTGATCTTGTAGGCCGCCCGCTGCAAGCACTTCAAAATCGGGTTCATCTATCCGTTCTAGGGTGCCTCCTGGCTGTTCAAGCTCGGCGGTTACACCGGTCAGCCAGTCAGGAAAATGTGTACCATGTCGACCTGACGCCTCCTCCTCTGGCTCTGATCCTTCCGCTTCGACGCCGTCCACTTCTTCAAACGAGTCATCGAAGGCATCTTCATACTCTGCGCCTTCGGTCTCGGAGAGGTAGGGGAGGGAAACACCGCCACCAGGAGGAGCAAGTTCCTGCAGCCATTCTGGCAGAGCTTCAACCTGGTAATTTGTAGGCTGCGTTGTCGTCACGGCGGGCTCCGCGAGATCACCCAACCATTCAGGTAGTGCAAAATCCATCTCGCTAAAGGCGACGCCACTATCGATCGTTTTACCGTGTGCCGACTGCGGGCCAGAGGAAAAATCGGTTTCGCTGGTGGTGAAGGTTAACTCCTCCGTATCCAGGGAATCGAGCCACTCCAGAAATTCATCCTCCGCTGCGGGTCCTTCAGAACTATTTCCGCGCGGTGGGTCAGAAAGTGAGCGTGTATGGTCCCCGCTTTCCGTTTCTATAGGAAACTGATCGCCGGCTTCGCCAGATCCGGATTGTGTCTCGATACCGTCATCTTGACTACCAGCGCGATCCGCGAATGGTTCTTGAATCCAATCGGGAGCCTCTCTCTCATCAACAGATGACAGTTCGTCTGCTTCGTTTGCTACCGCTGCTTCTTCCTCCTGTATTCCTGAGAGCCACCGTAAGAAGTCATCTTCTTCCATCACGGGTGAATCCGCTGTGGCAGTGGCACCACCGGTTTCATTGTCATGATCACTCGGGGATTGCTCCGTCGTTTCCATATCCTCAAGCCAGTTATGTAATTCGCGAGTAGGATCTTGGGCTGGGGACGATTCAAATTCGGGCTCTTCTACAGATTCGGCGAGATGATTGGACCAACCGGTAAAGGCTTGGTCACTTAGATTCGAAGGAAGATCTTGCGATCTGTCATCCAGCAGGGAACCTTCGTCTGAATTCGATAAGCCTTGCAGCCATTCCGGGACATCTCCTTCGAGAATTGATCCGGTCTCACGAGGAGTTGCATCGTCACTAGATAAGAAGGAGGCCATAAAGAGCTCGTCCGTGCTCTTTTCACTTCGGAATATATCTCCAGCACTATTCTCATCCATGAGCCAGGTTGGAAGATCACCCTGGGATGTATGATCGCTGCTAAGCTCGTCTAGTTTCGGAGCCTTATCGGCAGGGTCGGTCCCCTGTTGCACCTCGCCTATCCAATCAGTTTCCTCGTCTTCATGGTGATCGTCCACACTTCCACTGGAAAAGTCCCCGGTCTTCAGCCAGTCTGGGATTTCTCCGGACACATCGAGGTTCCCAGTCTGGCCTGGTGGTCGTGTCGGAAGCGAGAACGGCTCCGATCTGCTACCGCCCTTGCCCGTATTCTCCGCAGTATCACGTTCCTGATCGGATAATGTATCGTCAACGAGACGCGTTCCACAGTTGTCGCAATACAGTAAGTTGATGGAATTCGGTGTATTACAGGTTGGGCAAAGCTGGGTCGTGTCACTTGTTAGAGGAGCGCCACACCGGTTGCAGAATTTGCTCTGCGTGGGATTTTGAGCGCCACAATCACGGCAGGAAATCTCTGTCATGAGCTATAAGGGCGTTCCATGCCAATAAGCAGGCGAACACTGAGTGTGATGACTCCCAAGGCTATCCCCAACATAAGTCCACGCATTCCAGAAACAACGACTATCGATTGAATTAGGTCGCGAACAGGGAGTATCACGCTGCTTAAGGTCTCGGGCATAGGCGCTCGCGTCAGTAAAAAAAATAGGGTGGAGATCAAGAACAAGATAGTTGCCAGGTCTCGGCGTCCTTGCATCATCCTTACACCGGCAAACAATAAGAAAAAAGCCAGGAGTGATGCCAGCGCAGCCTCCAACGGAACTTGAATCATATTAAAGACACTGTCAACCCCATCCTGGGTAAGACCTATCTCGTCAGTGGCGGCGAGTGCAAAAACAGCCAGCAAACTCAACACAAGGATCGCGCTGTAAATATTGCCAGCAAGGCTTCGTTTTAGGTGTATGCTTAGCAGATTGACAATTCCCATAATCAGCGCCGTAGCGGCGAGAAAACCGGCCCAGTCAAGGATTAAGTCGGACAGTGCCGGTACAAAAATCAGACCGGCCAGGGCGGCGAGCCCAACGACTACGGCTACGGTGACGGGAATTCCACGCTTCAAGATCAGCATTGTGTAAGATATCGTATCAGGGCGCGCACGTCATTCTATCGGCTCAGAAGACGCCTAACAGTTGAAGTAATGCCGTGAGTATCAGGATGGCTGCCACAAGCCAACGCAGCACATCTTGGACACGCACAGAGGCCAATTGCGACGCGGAATGTCGAAGATAAGCGCTGGCGGCGAAGATTTCCTCGCCCCACAGGCTGTCTTGAGTATAGGCGAAAGCAATGGCAATCGCCGACGAATCGTCGCTACCGAGTATGGGTTGGTGTTCGTTCCGAATGGCCGCCTCGCCGATGATGGCGAGTTCTGTACCAAAACGCCCGACTGCAATGGTATTCCCGCTCTCATTCCGGCCAATCGTTTCGGCGGTGCCAGCGGCGTATACAAAAGGAAAAGATTCATCGGCAATGAAGTGAACGTCATCCGGGTGGAAAGCAAGCGGCTGTCCGCGCCGGTCGGCCGCCGTCCGGAGGCCATCCTGTGCAATTGGTAACAAGGTGGCTGACCCAACCGTAACATATGGTCCCAGGCGGCCGCTACCGCTTGCCTGCGCCAAATCCTGCAAAATGTGCATACCAGCTACGCTCGCTGGGCCGGCAGGGGTATGCAATGGACCTCTACCCAGAGTCAACAAGGGACGACGACCACTTTCCACGGCCATTCCCGCCTGTTGGCGAAGAGCTTGATATGCCGTGATGGTACGCAAGACAAAAGGTTGGTTATCGCCGCCTAACTGGCGGCGGACGAATACCAGGGCCCCAATTACAAACAGAAATGTGACGATGAGAACCAGTTCACTAGCAGCCATTTATTCTTCGACATCAAGATAGTCGATAAGGCCATCTATGCTGCCGGGCTCCTCTAATAATTGCGCCAATCGCGTCAACAGCCGTGGCTCAAACCCGAGGGTTAGTGCGGGTTGCGCCAACCATATTATTTGAGCCGCCAGAAACGCCAGTGGACGTCCTGCCTCCAGCGTCAGCAATGCGATGGGACGTAGATCCCGATGTATGATTCCCTGAGCGAGAGTTCGTACAAGACTATCATTTTGCAAGCGCGACTGGGACATGGCACATCACGATTAGTTGACGTAACGTAATACGTGGCAAAGTATAGCATGTTTGAATAGGGGTGTAAAGGTAAGTGAGGGGCAGTGCATCTGGGCGTTTCGTACTATATAATCGTGGCCGATCGCGGGCGAAGTGGCCCCATTTTCAACCTGCGAATCTTATCAGTGGAGCATGCAGAATGCGCAATTTGGAGACTGCCCTCGAGGATCATGATCTAATCACGCTGAGGGTGATCGGTGAGTGGTGGGAACTGGATCTGACCGGCGCAGATAAGCCGGCATGTATAGCGGCTTTGAGCGAGCGCCTTCAGCAAATTGATCTGCCGCTCGAGCTAAATTATCTCCCAGCCGAAGAGGCAGCAGCTCTACAAGCTGTGGTCCAGGCAGAGGGTCAAATGCCGGTGGGTTCATTCACCCGCCAATTCGGAGAGGTAAGGCTGATGGGGCCCGGCCGCTTAGAGAGAGAAGAGCCATGGCTTGCGCCGGCAAGTGCGGCGGAGGCGCTCTGGTATAGGGGCCTCATTTATAGAGCCTATGATGACGCCGAAGACAGTGGCAATCTCGTCGAATACTACTATGTACCTGAAGAATTCTCTAGCCAGTTTCCATTGACGACACATCGTCCGGCTGCGCCGGTATCGTCGAAAAGTGGATTAATCGCCGCGCAAACACCGCAGTCGTATTCACAAGCGACCACGAAGGCGGTCGACGATATGACGACGCTCCTCACCTTCGCGCAACGAGGGAAAGTTGAAACCGATCGACTGAATGAGATTCATCCGTACCTTTTTGACGTAAATTTGGAGCGCAATTCACTCTTGTTGACTCTCGCCGAAGAAATGGACCTGATTCGTGCCACGAACGGGCTGCTGCGACCTTCGCGTGCAGCTGTTGATTGGTTAAAGCAAATTCGTGAGTCACAAATCAGAACACTGGCCGAAGGTTGGAGCGCGAGCCATTGGAACGAACTCTGTCGGACTCCCGGAATTCGTTGTGAGGGCAGTGGATGGGAAAATGATCCGCTACTGGCCCGTAACGCGCTCCTGGAGCACCTGCCAAGGAATACAGATTGGTATCACGTCGATGATTTAGTTGGACAAATAAAAGCGACGACACCTGATTTTCAACGTCCCGAAGGAAACTATGACACATGGTATGTTCGGGACGTCGAGCGCGACGCGTATCTTAAGGGTTATGAGAACTGGGACCTGGTGGAAGGACGCTTGATTCGCTTTCTTTTAGCAGGCCCTATGGCCTGGCTCGGTCTGATAGAGACGGGCGACGGTCGCTATCGTCTCACAGACCGCGCGCTTTCATGGCTGCAAGGTGTGCAATTGGCTGAGTCCGATGTACGGGTACCGATTGTTGTTCAGCCTGATGCTGTCGTGCTGGTTCCTTTCAATGCCAGCCGTTACGAGCGTTTCCAGGTGGCTCGTGTTGCTACACCAGCGCCTTTACGGTCAAGGGCTCTTTCGCAGCCGTTCACATATCATTTGACGCCAGACTCACTCGCTCGCGCCCGCGACGACGGAATTCAAACGGAACGAGTCCTAGAATTTTTGCGTGAAGCGAGCGGGCGGGCGATTCCGGCGAGCGTGAAGCGGGCTATTGAACGCTGGCGAGAAAACGGACTAGAGGCACGGCTGTATAGCACCGTAATTCTGAGGGTTCGAGATGCGTCGATACTGGACACTCTACAATCAAATCCAAAGACGCGACCGTATATCGGCGCAAGACTGGGCGATCTCGCAGCCATGATCCAGACTGACGACTGGCGTGAATTCCAGCAGGTTACAGCGCAATTAGGTCTCTTGCTCGACTACGGCGCCTAGGATTCTTGATGTCCGCGTATTGCGACTGACGCTCCCGTTTATGAAAGTTACTGGAGTTCGTCACGCGACCGTGAAGTTGAAAAGAAATCGTGAATGAGATGAATCTGCGACAACGTGTAGAGAACGAATTTCGAAATCGTTTTGGGCGGTCACCAGAGATTATCGTTCGTGCTCCAGGGCGTGTGAACTTGCTAGGGGCGCATGTGGACTACAATGAAGGATGGGTATTGCCCGCAGCGACCGAACAGGCCGTCTGGCTTGCGGCTGCTGCTGTCGATAACGGCGTCGTAACAATCAGAGCAATTGACTTTGATGGTGCGGAGGCCACCTTTTCGTTAGAGGATTTGCCTCCGCGCGACAACGCGGGACCGGTGTCGTGGTCAGATTATCCGCGCGGTGTGGCATGGGTCCTGCGCAATGCAGGGTGTTCTGTAAGTGCTATAGACGTAGTATTTGCCGGGGACGTTCCCATTGGCGCAGGTGTCAGTTCATCCGCCGCCGTGGAGGTCGCATTTCTCACGACCTGGAATGCGATGGGCCGATTGGGATTGAACGCGCTACAGCTGGCCCAGCTTGGGCAACAAACGGAAAATCAGTATATTGGTTTGGCGTCTGGAATCATGGACCAGTTCGCCAGCGTCCACGCCGCCGAAAATCAGCTCGTCTTACTGGACTGTCGGACTCTCCAACACGAACTGATTCCGTTCCCGTCGCAGACTGCCATCCTTGTGGCGGATTCTGGTGTGCGGCGTGAGTTGGCGAATTCTGAATATAACGTGAGGCGCAGCCAATGCGATGAGGCAGTCGCCTTACTCCGGCCACATTTACCGCATATCCGCACTCTACGTGACGTTTCACTCGATGACTTTGAACTAAATGCCCATCATCTGCCAATGCTTCTACGGCGCAGGGCACAACATGTGATCCAGGAGTGCAACAGAGTATTGAATGGAGCAGAACTTCTCAAGCGTGGCGACTTGACGGGGTTCGGTCGTCTTATGCGCCAATCACATATGAGCTCGCGAGACTTGTATGAGGTTAGCATTCCTGAGCTAGACCTGTTGGCCTCAACAGCGTGGGAGGTGGAGGGTTGCTATGGCGCGAGGCTGACCGGTGCGGGATTCGGCGGCTGTGTGGTTATTTTGTCAGAAGCCTGCGCAATGGATCGTCTTGCCGAGAAGCTGCATGACGCTTACCGGGCGGTACATTCACGTTCTCCACGTATCTTTCACACCCGCGCGGCAAATGGGGCTCGCGTGATGGCGTCCTGACGCATTCCGTAGAAATCGCGGAAACACGAATAAAAGACTCCGGTCGCGCCATACCTCGACTTTCTAACCGCCGATGAAGGACGCAACAATGTGGATATTGCAGTATATTGGGAAAGATCAACTCTATATGATAGAGTTCGTCCTTGCCTCAAACAACTCTCGTTAAAGAAAGGAGGATCCACTGTGAACCTGTTTCGTCGTGTCATCCGCCTTGTAATCTTCATGTTGGGACTTGCCGCCGGATTTCTGATCGCGTTGATTGCGTTCTTTAGCAGGCAGTTGATAAGTCCACCACGCCAGCGACTTTGGGCAATTCCAAGTGATGCTGGATTGAATTACCAGGAGGTCGAGTTTCCGGCGCGTGATGGACTGCGCCTTTCTGGTTGGTTTGTTCCCTGCAATGGCGGCGAACCCACTTCGAAAGCTACTATTATTCTCGTGCACGGCTGGACGTGGAATCGTCTTGGCGATTCTGGCGAGACTTTACTGTCTAACATTAGCGGCGGACTCGAGGTAGACTTGTTGCGGCTGGCGCACGCACTGCACGAAGCCACCTATCACATTCTCATGTTCGACCTGCGTAACCATGGACAGAGCGCCAGTGGCGGACCTGTAACTTTTGGCCTTCAGGAGTCTAATGACCTACTTGGTGCGCTGGATTATCTGGAGACACGGCAAGACGTCGATCAGAAGCGAATAGGCGTTGTGGGCTTCTCGCTGGGTGCCAACACCCTGCTTTTTTCATTAGCACATAGCGATCGAATCGCGGCCGGCATCGCCGTTCAACCGACCAGCCCCGCCCTATATACCAGACGCTACGCTCGCGATTTATTGGGCCCCCTAGGTGCACCGGTCGCGGCGCTATCCAGCGCTGTATATCAGCAGGCAGGTCACCTTCCGCTAACTGCAATAGAACCCGTAATGGCGGCAGGCGGCGCCGGA
>JAICPS010000544.1 GCA_025929715.1 Anaerolineae bacterium
AGAGCCCACAATTCAGCCGCCATTAGCGGTAGATTATCGGCTTCGTTATAGGTGGGAATTACGACGAAAATTCCGGGCATCCGATTTCGGGCATCCGTATTCGAGTATCCGTACTGCAAACAAAAATCAGGGCTGAATCAAGCCCTGACCACACTTACGACACCCCTATTCTAACAAAAGAGAAGCGGTATGCCAGTAGCCGCGGTTGCCATACCGCCTTTGGACGCAACGCCAGAGAGAATGCGGGGCCGAAGACGGCCATAGGAATCCGCGGCTACGATTAATTGGATGCGCGTTCCGAGGTGCTACGCCAGCATGGCGTGCAGCGCTTCGCCCACGTCTTTTACGCTGTTATATTCGCCGTCCTGGCTGTTGAGGCAGGCGATCTGCACAGAGAGGCGTTTTGGCTCCGACGTATTGCCGGCGAGCGATCGTTCGGTTGCCGGATAGAAGTATGGAATAGAGGATTCCAGCCGCGTCCGGCAGCGCTCGGCTAATTGCTGCGAATGAGCCGCCTGGGTAAGGATGATAAAATCCTCGCCGTCGGAATGGCCCACAAAGGCTTCGGCGCCATCGTCTTCCGTGATGATATTACCGATCATCAGGCCGACGGCGCGAATGACGTCGTCAGCAGCTACAAAGCCATAGCGATCGCGAAACCCGTGCAGTCCACGCACGCTGGCGAAGACGACTCCCCAGTTACGCGTCGCCAGCGATGTCTCAAGCTGCTCTTTGACCAACTGCCCTTCTGGAAGACCGGTAATTGGGTTGTGCAGCGAGTGCAGCCGCGAGCGACGCAGGGAATTGCGCACGCGCAGCCGCAGCTCCTGAATGTCAAAAGGTTTGGTGATATAGTCGACCGCTCCCAACTCCAGCCCCGCTAGACGGTCGCCACGCTCGCGCCGCTCGGTGAGAAAAATGATGGGCAGATGCTGCGTGCGGCGCGCCTGTCTTAGCCGTTGGCAAATCTCATATCCGTCAATGTCCGGAAGGTGAATATCCAGCAGCACCACGTCGGGCGCCTGCTCCTGGATCCGCGCTATCGCTTCCTCGCCCCAGCCAGCCGTTGCGATGTCATAATCTTGCGCGCTGAAGAAGGCGCTCAGCATGTCCACTAACTCTACGTCATCGTCGACGATAAAAATCTTATGCTTTTCAGAATTAGTCATCGTGAAATATCAGCGGATCGGCTCTTTATCGATGCGGAAGACACCGGATTCAGCGCCCTGACAAATACACTCGAGTTCTTCAACTCGAAACTCGAGACCACCGCTGACCCAGCGCAACGTCTCTTGTAGAATGCCGACGGCCACAAAGCCGACCGGCCTATCACACTCGCTGCGTCCCCAACACATGGAACAACGGTCAATGTAATACAGAAAATGATCGCCGTGGTCCTCGACGCGGCTGGTCTGGTCGCTAAATTGGGTGAAGATACGCGCCACAGCAGGCACGCCAATGCGCAGCTTGGTCTTTAGAGGCAATACCTTAAAGGCCAGGTCTCCAACTCCCGCCAGCGCGCCAAATCCCTTCAGTCCATGTGAAAAAATTGCCCGCCCACCACGCAGAGCCAGCCCGCGACCGCCGCGTGGTCCATAGATATCCTCCAGGCCCGTATTGATATTAGAGATATGTGCAAAGTCAAATTCCCGTTGCAGGTTATCAGGCGGTAGTTCGTGGATGTACTGTCGCAGGTCGATCAGGTTGAGCAATGCGTTCAACCCGTTGCGTCCCATGACTTCTTCCAGCGCTAATAAGAAAATGCGGGCCATCTTGTTGGGATAGAAATAGCCGCTTGGCGGAACCAAGTCTCTCACGGAAACCTCCACCGCTAACTGGAAACGGTTTGTCGTACTCTTATCTGGAAGAAAAACGCTTATGGCACAAGTATAACAAGCGCAAAAGGTGAGAACAAAGCTTGATTATAGGAAATATAGGTTATATGACAACGTAGCGTGATCCACTTTGCCGGAAACTGGCTTACCTGCGGCCGCTTGAGTTTCCGGGAAAGTCGGAGTTTTCGGGAAAGTTTTGTAAAATGAACGAAGTCAATTCAATCGTGGAGAACAGACGGGACGATGGCCAGGGCAACAATGTACTTTCCCTCCGATTTCCTGTGGGGCACTGCCACCGCAGCGCACCAGGTGGAGGGCAATAACACGAACAACGACTGGTGGCAGTGGGAGCAGCAGGAGGGCAATATTCTGGAGGGTCATCGCTCCGCCTCGGCCAGTGATTGGTGGGAAAATGCCGAGAGAGATTTCGACGCCGCCGCAGATATGGGCACAAACGCCCATCGTCTTTCCGTGGAATGGAGTCGCATTGAGCCACAGCCCAGCGTTTTTGACAACGAGGCGCTACAACGCTATCGGCAGATGCTGCAGGCGCTTCACGACCGCGACATCGAGCCCATGGTCACGCTGCACCACTTTTCGAATCCAATCTGGCTGGTAGAAAAAGGTGACTTCGCGTCCGATCTGGTCGTCGATTACTTCCAGCGTTTCACGGCGCGCGTCGTTGACGCGCTTGGCGACCTGGTCGGCAGGTGGGTCACGATCAACGAACCGCTCGTCTATGTTTTCAATCGTTACCTCACCGGAGCCTTTCCCGCGCCGCAGGAAAAAGGCTGGGCCGCTGCGAGGCGCGCGCTGCGCAACTTGCTGCGCTGTCACGCCGCCGCCTATCACACGATCAAGGCGACTTACCCCGAAGCGCAGGTAGGGGTCGCCAAGAATCTAATCGTCTTTGATCCCTGGCCTGGTGGCAAGCGCCTGGACCGCTGGTGGGCCGCGCAACTTTCCTGGCTCTACAATGATTGGTGGATGCAGGCGATGAGCGACGGCCGCTTACGCCGCCCCCTTGGAGGCGGCCGCATGAAGGGCCTCGCGGGCTCCTTTGACTTCACCGGAGTCAACTACTACACGCGCCTTCACGCGCGCTTCCCGCGCCTCTACCAATGGGAGTGCCCACCTGAAGCCGTGGTTAGCGATGGAAACTATGGCGAAGTGTATCCAGACGGCCTGTTTCGCGTCATTAAACATGTGCGACGATATGGGAGGCCGATTTATATCACTGAGAACGGCGTCCCCGATGCCACGGACCGGCTGCGCCCCGCATTCCTGCTCAGCCATTTGCGTGAGGTGTGGCGTGCGGTCAGCTTCAACTGGCCCATTATGGGCTACTACCATTGGAGCCTGGTAGATAATTTCGAGTGGGAGCGGGGCTG
>JAICPS010000666.1 GCA_025929715.1 Anaerolineae bacterium
CGGTTTCGGTTCGTTCCAGCACGGCGATTGTCGTGCCGTCTGCGTGATGTTCTTTCTGCTTATTCACGTATGCCACATGGTCTTCGGTTCCGTTCAGCGCATGAAGCGTCGCACCAAGACCCACCGCCTTTCGTCGCAAATAACTATAGATCACCGGCTCGATCTCTGAGGTTAATAACGGCTCGCGATTCTTCGTAGCCCAAACCAGGTGATAAAACAGTTGGCAGTATGGCATGAGGTATTTTCCTTTGGGTGGACGAATGATTCAAGCCGGATTGATCCGGCACCGCGATGTAGTCCGGATATTTATGTCCGGGCGGTGTCCACCGAGCGATTACGTTCGCGCTGCGGCAGACCGTTCGGCGACGAGACAAGGCCCGCCCGGCGATAAAGTCGCCGAGCTACAAAGCCGCTCCCCATAAATGGGGCTGAGGAACGCTTCAAAACTGGCACGGGCACATCAAGCCGGATTGATCCGGCGCCGCGAGGTAGCCCGGATATTTATGATACGTGTGACAAATTTATGTCGACTGACACGACGAAAGTGTACCTCCTATATTACAAGGCAGCAACGAGTATAGTAATCAGTAGAGGAGGTGCCTAATGCGGTATAAGAATCAAGCGTTCGACGTTCCTGTAGACACGGCGGCGGTGGCTCAAGCAGCTTTTCCCAAGGGCAATCCGTACATGACAATGCGCGATGAAATTGGGCCCCTTTATGACGATAGTCACTTTGCACACCTATTCAGCCATGCGGGCCGCCGGGGCGAATCACCGGGCAACCTGGCGCTCGTATTGGTGATGCAACATATGGAAGGCCTTACCGATCAACAAGCAGCGGATGCGGTTCGCTCGCGGATCGACTGGAAATATGCGCTGGGACTGGAATTGACGGATGCTGGCTTCGACCGCACGGTGCTGGTTAACTTTCGCAAGCGATTGCTAGCCGGGAGCGAGGAGCTGGCCTTGTTGGAGCATATGCTGGCGCGCTTTCAAGAGATGGGCTACTTGAAAGGGCAGGGCAAACAGCGCACAGATTCGACCCACGTTCTGGCCGCGACGCGCGAACTGAACCGGTTGGAACTGGTGGGAGAAACGATGCGCCATGCGCTGGAAGCGAGCGCTCGGGTTGCTCCGCCATGGCTCCAGCAGCAGGCTACGCCCGAGTGGTTCGGCCGCTATGGGCGCCGCCTCGACCAATACCGCTTGCCAGATACGAAGAAAGAACGACAAGAGCTGGCAGAGGTGATTGGGCAGAATGGGGTTGAGCTATTGCAGGCGGTGTACGCAACAAAGACAACGCCTGAACTCAAATCCCTGCCGGAGGTCGAAGGGCTGCGGCAAGTGTGGGTGCAGCAATATCTGCTACAAGAAGGGGAGGTCAGATGGCGTCGCCCGGACGATCGTCCTCCTGGCGAGCGGTTGATTCAGAGCCCCCACGACCTGGAAGCGCGTTATAGTCAGAAGGGCGGCGGCGCCAATTGGACGGGATACAAAGTCCATTTTACGGAGACCTGTGACCGAGATAAGCCCCGTCTGGTGACCCACGTTTTGACCACACCCTCGACTGTCCCCGACAGTCAGGTGACCACGACCATCCAACAGGATTTGGGCGCCAACGGCCTCTCTCCTGCAGAACACTATGTCGACGCTGGCTACATCGACGCCGGGAATCTGGTTGAGAGCATCGATACGGCCATCGACCTCATTGGGCCCATCCAGCCGGATAGCAATTGGCAGGGGCGCGACCTCCAGGCCTTTGACCTCTCTTGTTTCACGATCGATTGGCAGGCTCAGCAAGCGACCTGTCCCATGGGCGAGAAATCTGTCTCCTGGTCACCAGGCCATGATAACTATGACCATGAGATTACCCACGTGCGGTTTGCCCGGGCCACCTGCGCGGCGTGTCCTCAGCGGGAACGCTGTACCCGAGCAAAGAAAAACGGTCGCTCCCTCAAACTGCGAACAAAAACAGAGCATGAAGCGCGGCAGAGAGCATGGCAGCGGCAAGAGACGAGCACGTTTAAGGAGAAGTACAAACGGCGCGCGGGCGTCGAAGGACTCATCTCTCAAGGCGTCCGCCGCTCTGGTTTGCGCCGCACACCATACATCGGCCTGGCCAAGACCCATTTGCATAACATTCTGGTGGCAGCAGCCACGAATCTCACCCGCGTCGTCGCCTGGCTTGAAGGCAGCTATCCGGCTCAAACTCGCGTGTCCGCCTTCCAGGCCCTTGCGCCCTCAACTTAACATATATTTTGCACACGTATCATTTATGTCCGGGCGGTGTCCGCCGAACGGTAGATCCGTCACGCGCTAGCCCGCCCGGCGACTTTATCGCCGGGCTACAAAGCCGCGCCCCATAAATGGGGCTGAGGA
>JAICPS010000138.1 GCA_025929715.1 Anaerolineae bacterium
GCCGGGCGACCTGGCGGCCCGTGCGCCCGAAACCAATGATGCCAAGCGTTTTCCCTGCCAATCGCCCGCCACCCGCTGCTCCCGGACGGCTAGCAAGTCGCAGCATCAGCGTCATAGTGTGCTCGGCGATTGTAATGGCATTGCTGCTGAGGCTGTGGCGGACCTCAATTCCCATCGCACGTGCGGTGGTTACGTCGATGTTGTCGAGACGCGCGCCGGCGCAGCCGATGACCCGCAGGTTGAGCCCTTCCTCGATGACGTCATGGTCGATGCGCCGCTGCGGGCCCACGACCAGGCCATGATAATGTCCGATGATCTCCTGGATCTCTTTTTGCGTCAGATTGGGGCGAAGATCGACGTCCGCCGCGCCTTCTAAAATGCGCAGGCCGTCTTCGTGTAGAGGGTCGCAAACTAAAACGCGCGGTAGATCTGTCATAAAGTAAACATATCGACGTTGCCACCGCTTAGGATGACTCCCACGCGTCGATCTGCGCCCGCGAAGCGACCTAGGAGGAGGGGCGCCAGGGCCACGGCCGCGCTGGGTTCGACGACTAGCTTGAGACGCTGTATCGCGAAGCGGAAGGCAGCGCTGATTTCGCTTTCGGTTACCGTGATCATATCATGAACGTGATGGCGCATAACGCGCAGGTTGCGCTTGCCAATGTATCGCGTGCGTAAGCCATCGGCAATGGTGTCAGGCGCACGTTCCAGAGTGATGATCCGATTTTCCCGCCAGGAGCGCCCTGCGTCGTCGGCACGCGTGGGCTCGACGCCCACGACGCGGCACGCCGGCGAGCAGGAGGCTGCCGCCAGCGCACTGCCGCTGATTAGGCCGCCCCCGCCGACGGGCACAAGGAGAATATCCAGCGGCCCCACCTCCTCGAACAGCTCCCAGGCAGCGGTGCCCTGACCGGCGATGATATGGTCGTTGTCGTAGGGGTGAATCAGATGGTAGCCGTGCTGGGCAATCAGCTCAGCGGTCACTACTTCACGCTGCTCGGCCGCACAGGTAACGATTTCCGCACCATAGCCGGCGGTGGCTTCGCGCTTAATGGCCGGCGCGTTGTTAGGCATGACCACGACAGCGCGGACGTTCAGGAGCTGCGCGGCAAGCGCCACTCCCTGGGCGTGGTTGCCGCTTGAGTGAGTGATGACGCCCGCCTGACGTTCCCGCGGGCCGAGTTGACTGATGGCGTTGTATGCTCCCCGAAATTTGAAGGCGCCAACGCGCTGGAAATTTTCACACTTGAGGAAGACGCCGCAGCCCGACAGGCGGTCCAACGTCCGCGACGAAATGACTGGCGTGCGATTGGCAATGCCCCTGAGGCGCTCGATGCTGTCTTCAACCGCGCCAGGCGTTAATTCAACCAAAGTCTTGTTCATCTCTTTCTAGCGGTGGCATCGGTCTAACCATTTCGATGCGCCGGAAAGCATCGAAATAGCCAGCGTCCTGGAAACCCGGCCAGATGGCGGCTTTTGCAGGAATATTTTCTGCGATGGCGTCCTGCGTTGGAAAGAATTCGTGTAGCGTTTGTAAGGCCGCGGTGGTAACAGCGGCGGGATCCCCGGCAAGGACATCCACGACAATTCTCGTCAGCCGCAACAGGCTCGTCTTAAATGTTACCCATCCTTGGCCACCGTCGACTGTCTCTATGACGAGTGAGGAGAGATCGGCGACTTTTTGCAGTGACTCATTTTGATTGAGCCAGTTTGGCTCGTCACGTCTATTTTCTAAGAGTCTAAGCGTTGCCTCGTGGTCTAACGTACGGACGTTTCGCACGCGCGGCCGGGCAGCAAGCTCGCCAGGCGCGAGTGCGCGAAAATTGGGTGGGCGGCGGGCAACAATAAGTTCGCGCGTTTCGCGGAAATTGAGTCCGTTGAACAGTTCGTGGGCTGGATTATTGCCTTCGATGACTTCCAACCAGACGACCGGCAAACCACGTTGGCGCGCCGCATCCAGTAGAAAGGCCATCAGGTGGCTGCCTACTCCCTGGCGACGTCCTGAGGGCAGTACGCCAAGGCGGGTGATCCAGCCACGACCCTGACGCACGCCGAGCATGCCAATCCCGAGGATCTCGTCGCCGCGCACGGCCGCGCAAGAGCATGATAATTCGACATCGTAGACGCTAATGTAGTCGCGTAGACGCTCCACCGTCATTGGCATCGGGATGATATAATCGATGCGCGTTTCGTTATAGGCTTCTGCCAGTTCTTCGAGGCTGAACTCGGTTGCCGGGATCAGCTCCATCGCGTGGTTCAAATGAATGCCTGTCCATGTGGGGATCGTCTGACGTATCTTCTATCTGTCCGCGAGGAAGAAACCGGCGATCTGCCTGGGAAATCCGCGCACGCTAATGGGCTTGATAATCACGCCGTCGTATCCGTAGCGCTGGCACATCTCCTGAGCAATGTCCGCGGGCCAGGCAGTGATTGCTACGAGCGGTACACCTTCAAGTTCGGTGACTTGTCTCAGCAGCGTGAGAACTGTATGGCCGTCGATGTCGGGCAACCCAATATCGATTAGCACCATATCGGGCGCCTCTTCGACCGCCATCTGGATGCCACGCTCGCCATTCATGGCATGCAGTATCTCGTAGCCGCTGGTTTCCAGAACGCGTTCGACCAGGATTGTGTTTTCGAGGCTGTCCTCGATCAGTAGAATTCTTCTCATTGCGGTATAACACAAAGTCGCCTGGAACATACCAGAAGGCGAAATGCTTGACAAGCGATCCCACTTTCCCGGAAACTCCCGCTTTCCAGGAAACTCATATTTTCCGGGAAAGTAAAGCAATTGGACTGGCTGCGCATGACAACTTTCAGCGAGAAGCGCGAACTTAACAGTAATTCGGCCGTAAAACGAGATTCGCTGCAGGCGGTCTATCCGCTGCTATTCAGCTTTTCGGCAATTGTGGTGGCCATCGGCGGCCATATCTTCACTGCGCAGGGTCGCCACGTGATTTGGGGAGTCGTCCTTTTTGGTTTAGCGCTGGCGCTCTTCCTGGCACCTCCCGTGTTGGCTGGAACAATTGGACTGCGAGGGAGCGATGAGCTTGATCGTGAGGACGGCGAGCCCCGACCCCTGATTCGTTCGCGACAATGGCGCGTAGGGCTGCTCGTCGCGGGTACGATTTTGGCCGCTGTGGCCTACGAGTCCTTTAGTGGGAATCGCCTGGACCGCGGGCTGTGGTTCTGGTTTGGGGCGCTGTATTATTTCGCTGTGGCTCTGGCGGAGCGTCCGGCGCCTGGCTGGCGCGCAAATCTGCAAGCAAGGGCGCGCTCGGTGAAGTGGCCGGTTGTCCTCGTGCTCCTAATGATAACGGGCGTCGCCGTCTTCTTCCGCAGCTTTCGGCTGGCATCCCTGCCGGTGGAGATGACGAGCGATCATGCTGAAAAATTGCTGGACGTATACGATGTGCTCAATGGCCAACGCCCTATCTTTTTTCCGCGCAATACCGGGCGAGAGGCGTTCCAATTCTACCTCACTGCCGCCCTGATTCGCTGGACGCCACTAGAGATCGGACATCTGGCGCTAAAGGTGGGAACTGCCATTTTCGGTATCGTCACCGCGCCGATGACCTACTTTCTCGGCAAGGAGCTGTATGGGCGAAACGTGGGCCTTCTCGCAGCGTTTTTTCTGGCCATCTCACATTGGCATGTGGCCATCACCAGAGTGGGCTTGCGGTTTCCTTTCACCGCGGCTTTTACAGTACCGGCATTGTTCTTTTTATTTAGGGCGTTGCGAAAAAACCGGCGCAACGATTGGCTGGCGGCGGGCGCCGTGCTCGGAGCCGGGTTGCACACGTATACCGCCATGCGTATTGTGCCGCTTCTGTTTGTACTGCTGGTGGCAATGAGCGCCGGGGGAGATCTTTGGACGTGGCTGCGTGGTCGCGCGAGTGAACACCGGTCGCTCAGAAGCACATATCCGGCGTTGACCCTGCGATTCTGGACGAACTCGCTGGGAGCAGCCTGCGTTTCCCTACTTGTCTTTCTGCCGCTGTTGCGATACATGCTGGAAAAGCCTGAGATGTTCTGGTATCGGGCCGCGAGCCGCTCAGCAGAGGCGATGGCGCCCGCCGATGTCTGGGCCATCTTCTGGCACAACGTAAAGAATGCGTTGCTCATGTTCAACTATCGCGGCGACGTCGTCCCTGCAAATACGATTCCGGAGGCGACGGTTCTAGGGCCGGTTGCAGGGGGATTATTTGTCCTGGGTTGTGCCTATCTCCTCTGGCGCCTGCTGTTCCATCGAGAACGAACTGCCGGCTATGTGCTGATCAGCTTTCTCGTGTTGTTGTTGCCTTCTATATTGAGCCTTGCGTTTCCGGAGGAGAACCCGAGCGTGGTGCGTACCGGTGGCGCGATCCCGATCGTCATGATCGTCGTGGCGCTGCCACTGGCGCTGTTGTGGAAACGTGTAGCGGATGAACCGTTAACGTGGTGCGGCCGGGCCGTCATGCTTTTCACAGTAATTTTGTTCGTCGTGGCTGTTGCGCACGATTATGACTGGTACTTCGACGATTACGATACAAATATTCGCCGTTCATTGTGGAATACCACGGAGTTGGGCGCCGCGCTACGCCAGTTTGGCGAGGATGGTGGGAGGCTCCAAAATGCGTACCACGTGTCCTATCCACACTGGGCTGACACACGCAATATTGGGATAAACGCCGGAGATATCACCTGGCGAAACGCGGTCATTGATCTTTCGCAGATCGCCAGGCAAGCGGGCCGGCCGGGACGGAAACTATACCTCGTGCACCCGGAACACGAGGCGGCGTTGAAAGTGCTAAGAGAAGTATATCCGCAAGGAATCGCGCGGCTGCATCCTAGTTCGCGGCCGGGGAAAGAATTTATCGTTTTCACGGCGCCAGGGCCGTAACTTACCAATCACTGTTACGGGGGTCTCGGACGTCAGCTTCTTCGGCTGCAGATAGCCTCAGAATGACGGGACAACTGACAATTAGACAAGCCGTCTCTCAGGAAGCGGGAGGCGGCACGGGAAGTTCATCCTCGGGCACGTCCTTCCATTTCTCGCCCTCTTCTATGAGCATGACCGGAATGCCGTCTCGAATTGGATACTTGTAGCCTGAGTCGTCAGAGACCAGCCAGGAGTTCTTGACGAGGCGCAGGCGACCAGGATCACTGCCATATTCCTCGGACTGCACCGCTTTGGGACAGCGCAGTATCTCTAAAAGCTCTTCACTGATCGCCAGAGCGTTGTTGCTTTGGTCGGACTGTTCCTGCTCGCTCATTGTTTCTCCTTATAGCGGGTCGGCAACTCCTCAGTAGCTACTTTCGCCTGCGATAATACGCAGGATGTAGGAGCGAGGCAAATTGGAACGACAGAGTCCGAACGTTGTACGGGCGTCGTCCCTACAAAACGACCTCCACAAGAATCGTGGCGGCGACATTGCGACCGACAACTTTATGGCTGTCTTCAAGTTCTAAGGTGATGGGTCCGTCAAAGGGGGCAACGTCGATGACGCGGAAGCTGGTTCCCGGAACGAGGCCCAGCATGGCAAGATAGCGTAGCATTTCGCTGTTGGCATCATCGACAATGCGCGCCACGCGCCCGCGGCTGCCTTCTTCCAGAGAAGACAAAGGCTGCATATTGACGCTCAGGATCGCGCCTTCAAGGCTGGGAATGGGATCCCCGTGTGGGTCCACAGTAGGATGGTTTAGCGCCGCGGCAATACGTTCCTCTAGCTTCTCACTGATCACGTGCTCCAGTACGTCGGCCTGTTCGTGGACTTCGTCCCAGCGGAAGCCCAATGCTTCCATCAGATAAAGCTCGATAAGACGGTGGTGACGGATTACTTCAAGGGCGATGTGACGGCCGGCTTCGGTCAGCATGACGCCATTATGTTTTTCGTAATCTACGAGATTCAGGCGCGCCAGGCGTTGTATCATGTTGGTAGCCGAAGCTGGCTTAACCTCGCGCGCTTCGGCTATCCGCGACGTGCTGACGCGCTCGTCACCTTCGGCCAGGACGTAGATTGTCTTGAGGTAGTCCTCAATGGCCTGATGATTTAGGTTGTCTCGCTGCGACGAGGAGCCGTCGGGCAGATTTTCGATAATCGGAGACATGAAGTTTCTCGTACCTTGAAGGACGCGCCTAGGCGTAGACGAACCGCGACGCTCCACCTACTAATGCCTCCATTATACCCTGTTTTGCCGAACCGCACGGCAGGGACCGCGAGCATCCTGCTGGCGCGTGCCGGCAGGATGCCGGCGCTCCGCGATAGCAATTGCCCCGCACCGCATGGCCCGCTCATTGCATAACCCCTGGAAATGTCACAAAATTGCTGGCATCGGTTGACAATAAAGTAGCGGTGTTGAGGAATTCGCGTGAAGCAAATCTGGGCGACGAAAAGCGGGCCGCCAAACGTTTTGGTGGTGAGAGAGGAGCCTGATCCGACGCCAAGAACGGCCCAGGTTCGTATCCGTGTGCAGGCTATCGGCGTGAACTTTATTGACGTTCTTGGGCGACGTGGAATGACAGCAGGTGATTTACAGGCGCCGTTTGTGCCCGGTCTGGAAGTTGCTGGTGAAATCGATATGGTTGCGCCGGGCGTGACGGGTTTCAAAGAAGGCGATGCGGTGTTTGCGTTTACTCGCGCCGGGGGTTATTCGGACCTTCTCTGTGTACCTTACACACAGGTCTTTCACCGCTTTCCATGGATGGATGAGGCCGACGGCGCAGCTCTGGCGATTGATTACCTCACCGCGTTTGTGTGTCTGCTTGTGATGGGCTCATTGCGAGCTGACGAGACGGTGCTGATTCATGATGCAAACAACAGCGTCGGTGTGGCGGCAATCCACGTTTGCAAAATTGTTGGAGCGAAAACGGTAGGAACGTCGGTGGGCGAACATCACGGGCTATTGCGGGAGCAGGGACTTGATCATGTCATAGATCCGTACGTCGAAGATTACCAGCATGTCATCCGCGAAATCACCGGGGGAAAGGGCGTCGAGCTGATCGTCAATCCCTATTTAGATATCCACTGGCAGCAGAATTACCATCTATTGGCACCGGCAGGACGCCTGGTGAACTACGTTGGATCCAGCGCCTTGGGACAGGAACCGCCATCCTGGATGCAGAGTTTGATGGCGATACTCGGCTCCCCGGCCTATACACCGGCGCGACTGCAACGCGATAATAAGGCTGTGGCGGGCGTAAATTTGGAGCTGTTCTGGCAGCCAGGGTCGCGGGTGACGTCGTGGATGGAACAAATAATCGACTGGTATGATCAGGCCCTCTTCCGCCCTTACGTTGCGCGCACGTTTGCGCTGGAGCAGGCAGCTGATGCGCATACCTTCATAGAGACACAGCGCGTCGCGGGAAAAGTGCTGCTGAGACCATGATTCATCGCGCCTTTAGCGCCGACGGGGGCACGAGGGAGAGATTGACATCGCGATCCGGGGAAGCCATGGCCGAATCTTACGCTGATCCTATGGGCCCGAGGTTACACTGAAAAACGAATTAAAAATCTAAACGTCTTGAGTAACAACAATGTGGTCGTTTCTTGACTTGAAAGGAGACTACTCCCCATGTGGATATTTGGCATGAAGCGCACAATTTTTATGACCGTCGTGGTTCTGCTGGCCCTGGCCGTCTTCGCTGCCTGCGCGCCTGATTCCGACCAAGGTGAACCGCCCGTAATCGATCCAACGGCGACAGCGGGAGCCGAGGCGACGGCGACGTTGGAGACCGATGGGGGTGAACCGGTAGGCGAACTTGCGGGCACGCATTGGAACCTCGTTTCCATGGGAGACGAGACCCTGGTCGAGGGTAGTACGATCAGCCTGGACTTTACCGCCCAGGAATTAGGCGGGGTGACCGGCTGCAACCACTATGGTGGCCCATATACCCTGGATGGCACATCGTTTTCCGTGGGCGAGCTGGTGATGACGCAAATGGCGTGCGAGGGGCTGATGGACCAGGAAGCGCTATACGTCGAGATGTTGACGGCTGCCGAGTCGATTACGGTTGAAGAGGATACGCTGACGATTCGGACGCCGCAGGGTGACCTCGTCTACGAGCCGGCCGAACATGTATCGCTGGAGGGAACGGATTGGATGCTTGGGGGCATCGCCCAGGATGAGGCCATTGTCTCGACGTCAATCGACGCTGACATCACAGCTACTTTTGAGGGCGGAACGGTCGGCGGCTCGGCGGGCTGTAACACGTATACGGCCGACTACACGGTGGAAGGTGAGACGTTGGAGCTTGGCGAAATCATAAGAACTGAGATGGCGTGCGAAGATGTAGAACGCAACGAGCGCGAAGAACTGTTCCTTACCACCCTCGGCGAAACGGCGGCATATGAGATAGTACGAGATACGCTAACTCTGATGGACGGCGATGGCAATGTGCTGCTCATCTTTAACGTATTGGGTAGTGGGCAGTAAACGCGACGCGTGAGGAAAGCGCGCTCACATTGCCAGGATTAACTTTGCAATCGAAAAGTAAATAAGCAGCGCCGTGGTATCGACGACGGTGGTAATCATGGGTGCGCTAATGACCGTCGGATCAATTCTCAGCCGCTCGGCGGCGATGGGCACCAGCGTTGCGACCGTGTTGGACCACACGACGACCAGCGGCAGAGTTAAGCCGATGACGAATCCAACTGTCGCATCGCCGCCGATAATCGCGCCCACGACGGCGCCAACCAGGCCTAGGAGAATTCCCAAAATAAGACCCACGGTAACCTCGCGCCGCCAGGCTCGACCCACGTCGCTAATACGTACCTCGTCTACGGCGATGGCGCGAATGACAGTTGTCACGGTCTGCGATCCTGCATTACCGCCGGTGCCGGTGATCAATGGGATAAAGGCGTTCAAAATCACAAGTGTCGCCAGCACTTCTTCGAAAGAACGGATAACCGTGCTGGTGAGCATCGAAGCAACGAACAGCAGCATCAGCCAGAGGATGCGCTTGCGAACAACCTGGAACACCGAGACGGCGAAGTAGGGGTTGGCCAGTGGTTCGGAGCCGCCAAGCCTTTGAATATCCTCGGTGACTTCCTCCTCCAAAATGTCCAGCACGTCGTCTACTGTAACAACGCCCAACAACTTGTTGTCGTCATCGACGACCGGGATTGCATAGTAGTCGTACCTAGAAATGAATTCGGCGAGTTCTTCCTGATCGGCAGTCACAGGAACGGCGACGACGTCCGGCGACATGATGCTCTCCACACGAGATTGAGGTCGCGCCATCAGGAGACTGCGCAGTGGCACAACCCCCAGCAGGTGATTTTCACGATCGACGACGTATAAATAGTGTAGCGTTTCGGCGTCAGTGAGTGAACGGAGATAATCAAGTGCTTCGGCAATGGTCCACTGGCGGCGCAGGACCGCGATTTCCGACGTCATCAAGCGGCCGGCGGTTTCCGTTTCATAACGAAGGAGCGCCCGCACGTCGCTGGCTTCCTCGGGCTCCATCAGTCCTAACAGCCGTGACGCGGTCACTTCTGGCAAGTCCTCGAGGAACTCGGCAGCGTCGTCCATGGGCAACTCGTCGAGCAGGTCTGCCAGGCGCTCATCGTCGACCTTTTCCAGTAACTCCTGACGCACGAGGCTTCCGGTCTCGTCGAGGACTTCGCTGGCGGTCTCCAGATTTAGCAGATTGAA
>JAICPS010000324.1 GCA_025929715.1 Anaerolineae bacterium
CACCCTGCAGCCCCAATCCAGCGGAACCTTCATCTACCCCGACGGGCGTACCACCCACGTCACGCTGGAAATGTGGAACCTGGAAGTAGCCGACACCTGGACCAGCCCTCACAGCGGCGCCCAATATCCCGCCGGCTGGCGCATCCGCATCCCCGAGCTAGACTTGAGCCTTGAAGGCCAGCCACTGCTATCGGACCAGGAGCTAAACGTCTCCACCGTCTACTGGGAAGGGGCTGTGCAATTCGAAGGCGCGTGGCAGGGCCAAAACGTCACCGCCACCGGTTACATCGAGCTGACTGGCTACGCCGAGACCATGTCGGGACGCCTATAGCGCGATTTTCTGCTGGTCTTGAACCCTTTTCGTGGCATCCGTATTATCCCGCTTGCTACATTCCTGTCCATCCTTGAGGCTGGAAAATCGTAGTGCCTGTAGGTCGATTTTTCAAATCGACCGCGTGAAATACCATTTCGCGCTACATTGAGTACAATCCCTCCATGTTCCACAACATCCCCCAACCAATCCAGACCCGCATGCGTTTCCTCGAGGAAATCGACGCTCGCGATCGCCTGGACGGCACCCCGCGCATGCAGCGGCTGCGCCAGGTGCCGTCGCAAACGGGCAAGTTCCTGGCGCTGCTCGCCGCCGCCGCGCCTCCCGGACAATTCGTCGAAATCGGCGCCAGCGCCGGTTACTCTACCCTGTGGCTGGCCCTCGCCGCGCGCCACCTGGGCCGGCGCATTACAACCTTTGAAGTGCTGCCCGAGAAGCTGGCCCTGGCCCGCGAAACGTACGCCGCGGCCGGCGTCGAAGACGTCGTCGGTCTCGTCGGTGGCGACGCACGCGAGCACCTGCCCCGCTTCGGCGAAATCGCCTTCTGTTTTTTGGACGCCGAGAAAGAAGTCTACGCCGACTGCTATGAGCTCGTCGTCCCGCGCCTCGTTCCCGGCGGCCTGCTGGCAGCCGACAACGCCATCAACCACCGCCAGACCCTGCAACCCCTCCTCGACCGTTCCCTGCAAGACACCCGTGTGGCCGCCCTCGTCGTGCCCATCGACAACGGCGTGCTGCTCTGCCGCAAGAATTGACATCGCCCGATCATCCCCCTTACAATCATTCTACACTTACAGCTGCGACGTTGTCGGCCGATTTTCCAAATTGGGTCACGAATCACAATTTCGCGATAAAGGCGATCATGAACAGCGAACCAACAACCACCGTAGAAATCTACCGGCGCCTGCGCCAAACGTTGCGACGGGCAGACGCCTTTGATAACGACGCCTCGCTCCTGGCCACCTTCCAGAGCGACCCCCGCCTCCAGCCATGGCAGGATCTGGTTCCCGACGCCCTCAATCGCGCCGAGCGCGTGCGCCTCACCGTCGCCGCGCTGCAAGACCGCCGCAATAACGAGGGACAAGCCGCCCTGATCCTGCTGCTGCACGCCTTGCGCGACCAGGTCGATGTTCAGGACCAATTGCACGTCGATCTGATGGCTTTGGCGGGCGAGCTGGCGCAGCGCCTCGCCCCACCGCCCATCGACGACGAGCCTGATAGCGCGACTCCGCTCCCGCCGGCTCCCGGCAGATCCCCATTCAAAGGACTCTTCTACTACGACATTGCCGACGCTGACGACTTTTACGGCCGTGAAGCGCTGACCGCGACGCTCCTGACCCTGTTGCCGCCGCGGAAACGCGACGCACGCGAGGCATCGACCGCGTCGGAAGGCGAAGGTGAAATCAGTCAATTCCTGGCCGTGGTCGGCCCTTCCGGTAGCGGCAAAACCTCTCTGCTCCGCGCCGGTTTGGTAGCATCCATGCAGGACGCTGCGGCGCACGAGCCGCTTTCTGGCATAGAAGAGTGGCCGACCTACATTGTCACCCCTACGGGCCAACCGCTCGAGCGGCTGGCTGCCGCCCTGACTTTTGACGCCGAAAGCGTGCGCGTGGCCACTGGCCTGGTGGACGACATGCGCGCCGAGCCGCGCAGCCTGGCACTCTTCGCTCACCGCCTTCTGCAAGACAGCGGCGCCTCGCGCCTCTTGCTCGTCGTCGACCAGCTAGAAGAGCTATTTACGCTGTGCAGCGACGACGCCGTGCGTAGCGCCTACCTTCAGAACCTGATCACGGCCTGCCTCACCGGTCCCGTCATCGTCGTCACGGCATTGCGGAGCGATTTTTATGAGGCCGCGGGACGTTACGAACCGCTGCGCGACCTGCTTTCCCGGCGCCAGGTTTATATTGGGCCGATGTCGGTGCCGGAGGTACGCAAGGCCATCGAGGCTCCCGCGCACCAGAACGGTTGGCGTTTCGAGCCGGGCCTGGTCGAGCGCATTCTGCAAGACGTGGCTCAAGCGCCGGGCGCGTTGCCGCTACTATCGCAGGCGCTCCACGAAACCTGGGAGCGCCGCCAGGGGCATACGTTGACCCACGCCGGTTACATTGACGCCGGCGGTGTCCGAGGCAGCATCGCCCGCGCCGCCGAGGAAACCTATGCTGGCCTCGATGCGGCTCACCGTGAGGCGGCTCGTGCTGTCCTACTACGCCTGGTCGTGCCTGCCAACGCGCCTCTGGACGTGCGCGGGCAAGTAGGGCGCGAGGAGCTGGGCGGCAGCGAGATTACCGAAGAGACGCTGCGCGCTCTGGCCCGCGGTCACCTGCTGGCCGAAGACGAGGGCCTTGTCTCGCTGGCGCACGAGGCGCTGATTCGTGAATGGCCCCGTCTGCGCCAATGGCTGCAGGAGGCCCACCAGCAGTTGCGTCTCCACCGCCGCCTGACCATCGCCGCGCATCAATGGCGCGACCTGCAGCGCCACGCCGACGCCACCTACCGCGGGACCCAACTACAGCAGGCCCAACAGTATGCCGCCGCGGCGGTCATTCCTCTAAGCCCGCTGGAGATCGAATTCTTGCGCCAGAGCGAGCTTGTCGCTCGTCAGCAACAGGCCGAGCAGGAGAGCCGTCTGCGCGCCGCCTGGCGCGTGCCGGCGGCTGGGGCTCTCGGCGGCGCGGCCGGCTACGCCCTGGCCTTCTGGCTTATGTACCGGCGCCTGATCGACGTCCAGGGCTTGCTGGTGGCTTTCGTCGTCTTTCAAACGGTAATTGGCGGCGCGGCCGGCGCCGGATTTGTCTGGCGAATGGAAGACGATACAGTATCGCTCTCTGGCTCAAGTAGCCAGGATGCCTGGCGCCGCCGAGGTAAGGGGGCTGCTGCAGGCGCGCTGGTCTTCGGCGCCTTTTTGCTGGCTCACGCTGTGCTAACGCGCAACATGCTGCTGCCGGCGGTGCTTGAAGGCGCGCTGTGGGGCGCCGTCACCGGCGCCGGCTGGGTCTGGCTGCGCCAATCGCAGCGGCCCCTATGGCAAACCGCGCCGCTTCTGGCCCTGGCCTGCGCCCTGACCCTTTTGCTGGCCGATCAACTGGGCCGGGCTTTCTCCTGGGAAGGCCAGGGCGCCACGCTCGCAACCATCTTCATCACGGGCGGGTTGACCCCCCTGGCCATCCTGCTGGCAACCTACGTGGCCTCCGGCGTCACGCGCCGGGACGCAGTGGCTCAAGAAACGTGAGCCGGAAAACGGCGCGGCGTGCCGTTCATATAAACAGAGCACAGTCACAAAACGCTTGTAGGTCAAGTTTAGAATCTTGACCGACTTGACCAACATCGCAACCCACAAACCTAATTTCTCGCCGACGAGGTGTGATCATGTCACAGAGAGCCCGGGTTGCACTCTTTATCTTGTTTCTCGCGCCCATACTTAGCTGCGGTCCTTTTGGCGGCGGCGGCCGCGTCGGAGAGCCGGGCGTCACACCAGAAACGCCCGCCACCGACGCCCCGGCCGGCGATAAAATCGGCATCGTCAGCCGCCAGACCGACATCGTCGAGCACGGCGCAGGGGTAGAACAGTTGGCCCAGCTCCTGGAAAGCGCCGACCTGCGCAACGAGGACGCCGTGCGCGTCACCGGCGGCGGAGAAGCGCTGCTCGATTTTGGCGACAGCCTCAAGCTTATCCTCTTTAACGATTCCCAGCTTTCCGTTTCCAGCCGTCCCGCTGATGACGCCGCGCCCATCGCGCAGTTTTACCTGTGGTGGGGCGGTTTCCTGGGCCAGAAAGTGCCCGAGCAAGGCGGCGAGGTGGTCGTCGAGACGCCGAACGGCGCCACCATTACCGTCACAGGCACCCAATTCTTCGTGATCTACGATCCCGGCCTGAGGAACAGCGCCGTGGGCAATTTTGACGGCAGCGTAGAAGTGCAGGCGGGCGGCCACATGACCACGGTCAGCGCCGGCCATTATTTGGTGGTAGACGCCTCGGAAACCACCGGACCACAGCAACCAATTACATTTACGCCGGAAGATTTTATGAGAGTGTCGCGATCCATGCGTTCGGCTCCTGCGGCCGCAACGGCGCTGGCGGCGACACCCACGGCGACGGCTTCGCCCACCCCGACGCACAGCCCCACGCCGACCCTCGCGCCGCAGCGGGCCATCGCCGTCTTTGTGCTAGAAGCCAATTGCCGGGTGGGGCCAGGCACGTTCTGGGAGGTGGAAACCGTCTTCGAGCCCGGGACCGAAACATTGGTCGTGGGGCGCACAGCCGACAGTAGCTGGTGGCTGTTGGACGATGACGGCCTGCGCTGCTGGTCCGCAGACTCCGTGCTCAGCGTGCGCAACGGGGAATTGGCGCCTATCGTGCCTACCCCAATCCCTCCCACGCCAACACCAACGGCTAGCCCCACGCCCACCGATACGCCTTCGCCCACGCCAATCCCTCCAGAGGCGCCCGTGGGCCTCGACATCAGCCAGGGTTGTTTTCCGCCTTATGACGTGGATCTCTACTGGACCGATATTGCCCACAACGAGGATGGCTACCGCATCTACCGCCGCCTGTGGGATTCTCAAGCGGAGCAGTACGGCGACTGGGAACTGCTGGCCGATGCGCTGCCTCCAGACTCAAGCTATTACCTGGACAGCCCCGGCCCTTCAGGCCAGGCCATCTACTGGATCGGCGCCTTCAACCAGGGGGGCAGCGGCTGGTCGTCCGTCGAAAAGTTTGTTTGTATAGGATAAGGCTTGCTTGGGCGAATCGTAGCAGCTTGTCGTTGGCGCTTCAGCGCCAGTTAGGAGCGCTGAAGCGCCAACTACAAACCAACATTTATTTGTCTGAAGCCTGTCGGCGATTACAATGACGGCTATGTCAGGGTATCATCATTACGGCAGCTCGGGCAGAATCGTCGTCTTACTCGGTCCGCGGGGAGCTGGCAAAGCCCGCATCTTATCAGGCATTGTCGCACGCGATAGCGCTGTGCTGGGCAGTCTTCCCCTGACTTTGCCAGATCACGCACGGATTGCCATCTGTTCGAGCCAACACCTGTTACACAGCCACTTAACTGCGTGGGAAAATCTGCAGCTTGCTGCGTCGTTGTCTGGCGCCGTCGGCTGGGAAGATCTCCTCCGTCCATTGTGGGATGGGATCGGCTGGCGTCATACTCGCGGCGTGTACGCTGAGAGTCTGTCGCGCACCGATCTTCGCATGCTGGCGCTCTCGGCCGCTTTGCTTCATGATCCCGATCTATTGTTGATTGACGATTTGGGGCTGGGGCTTAGCCAGCCGGCGCAACGCTACCTCTGGCAGGTGATTGCAAGACC
>JAICPS010000769.1 GCA_025929715.1 Anaerolineae bacterium
ACGAGGTCGTCGCGACGCCCAAGGCCGCCTGAACCGGGAGCACCCCATGGCTCGCGGACCACCCGACTAGGAGATTTTCATGGCAGTGTTCTGCGTCAGTCACAATCTTACCTATTTAGAAAGTATTAACCTTTACGTAGAAGGATTTGGCCTTCAACTTTATTGCTTAAAGGCACAGCAGACATGACGAAGGTTCTCATTGCCGGCACTGCCGCACTGATGTTGGCCGCCTGTACGACCGATGGCATGCCGATCAAGCAAACCGCTGGCGCTCTCGGTGGCGGCGCGGCCGGTGGTGTCCTCGGTTCCCAGTTCGGCAAGGGCAATGGCCAGTTGCTCGCCACCGCCGGCGGCACGCTGCTCGGCGCCTTTCTCGGTTCTGAACTGGGCAAGTCGCTGGACCGCGCCGACACCCTGGCCGTCAGTCAAGCGACCAACCAGGCCTATGCCGCGCCGCTCGGCCAGACCATCAGCTGGAACACCCCGGAGAGCGGTAACTCGGGCACCATCACCCCGGTGCGCGAAGGCCGCACCCCGACCGGCAGCTATTGCCGCGAGTTTCAGCAGACGATCACGGTTGGCGGCCGCAAGGAACAGGCGACCGGTCAGGCCTGTCAGCAGACCGATGGATCCTGGAAGATCGTCAGCTGACCCAGTACAACCACGAGAGGGGCGGCTCCGGTTGGGGCACCCTCCATGGGCGGCGCTGGTCCGAGGAAGGCGTTGCGAACTTGATGGGCACCTTGGTTCAGGACAGCGGTTGGCAGTTACCCGATGAACTTAGGGGGGGAATGCAGGCCTTTGCCCTGATGGCCTCATCCTGAAGTTACATCACTTACATTCACCACTTGATCCTTCTGCGCAGCTGCGTCCATCCACCCAAATAGCGTTCTCCAAATTGGTGTAGGTCAACTCAACGCGTGAGCGATCGGCGCCTATGACTTCAAACCGGGTGAAGACCTGATCGATCTCCGGAGCCTCGCAAACACGTCCTGGAGTCCTTTGTGCTTATCCTCGAAGAGCAACTCGCCAAGCTGCCGCTGGATGATTTCTCGAAACTGGTCGTGCAGGGCGCGCTGCGGGTCGTCGCCGATGCGGAAAACCCGATTCGGCTGAACCTGTTCGCGGCCGCCATCGGCGAACTCTACGGCCACACCCTTGACCGACTGGCGCCCGACGCGGAGGTTGAGGCTTGCGTGTGGTTCGAGTTCGAGAAAGACCAGAGCAAGCCCACGCGTCGGCAGCGGGTGAAATACGCGACCCAGGGCGGACTGCCGGATCGCTTCATTAAGGAAGCCGGCGTTGATGTGAAGCACCTCCACGACGACGCAATCGCCGCCATCACCAAGCTGAACAAGTATACCCATGTCAGGCCAGGAACAGTTGTCTCCGAGCAAACCGAAATAGAAACCTTCGTCAGAGAAGCACTCGAGGCGCTGACGGGCCTGTTCGAGTCATTCGACAGGTGTCGCGAACGAATTCGGCATGCGATCTTTGACCACGTGAATCAGCAAACCTTTTCCTGGCTCCTCTCGGAAACC